>DAOTUO010000089.1:0-4114 GCA_034436595.1 Anaerolineae bacterium
GGGGCTAGGGGGGATAGGGGCTGTTTTTATAATTACATAGCGAATGTTACTTTTTTATAAGTATATCAATCTTCTAAAAAGAGGATAAATTTGAAAATACTAATCTAGTGTTCTAGCGAAGTTTATTATATATAACGCTACAAAAATATTATTTATCCGTAATAGATGATTGGCGTTGCGTGTTATAAAACCGCTCCCATTCGCGCTCAAAATCTTGGTCTAGTGTCATCACCTGCGGATTGCTCACCGCCAATTGTTCGACCTCTGCCAAATAGTCTACTAATGCTGTGCGGACAAACCAAACCATCTCATTTGCCTCTAGCGCCACATTAAACCGATGCCCACTCCACGACAATCCCAATAATATGGCACACAAACCCGTAATCACCAACGGGTGCCACGGGGTATAGACCAGCAGTGAGGTCATAAAAGCGGGGAGCAGAAAAATATCTATCAGATAAAAGAGGCGGATATGGGTCTCTAGGCGTAGCCGAAAGAGAGTATCTCCAAATGGCGAAAAAACACCGTCCATCACCGCACTAAACGCCGTACGCCTGCGATATTGCCACCAGATTTTGCTGGTGGTCGTCATGGTGAATCCGTCTTTGGTCGGCTCTAGGTGATAGCGTCTGCCATCGGCAAATAAGTTGCGATGGTGCAACCGCGAAACACTCGGCTTAGAAGCTGTTTTGATGAGGTCAATACATTCGTTGGGCGTGGCATTTATCACAAGTAATACGGGTGTATCCACCCGCCACACCAGCGCGATAAAGCGATTTTTGAGCCATTCCCAACGGGACATTTGGTAATTATCCTATTGGCTCTGCGACAACAATCGTGCGTTCTAAATATTGATTTCTAAAAAAATCATAACTGCCACAGGTTATCAGGGTCAGGCGGGAGGTAGTTGTGGGATAAACAGGCATGAGGTCATCGGGAGTGGTGATATACACATCCGTGATGACATATTGGCGTTGTCTGTCGCCTTCACGCAAAATCACCCTATCCCCAATGGATGCTTGATTGAGCAATCCAAACACGCCCATCGCCCCATCGCGCAATTCCACATGACCCGATAGCACCACATTGCCCTCTTGCCCCACCCGTGCCGTGCCTTGCAAATGTCCCACATTCCCGCCCAATACGCTTACATCCCAAATACCATCCACCAAATAGACATCAATAATCAACGCATTGATTGCCAACGATGGAATGATGATAGATACTGCTTCGGGGGCTTGGGTGGGTGTTGCTATGGGGGAAGATTGGGGTGTTGGTTCTGGGGATGAATTAGCTACCACCACTTCTGCGGTCGGTTGGGGTATGGGGGTATTGATGACCACCGATGGCGATGGTGGGATGCTCAAACTATCATAAATTAAAAACGCGATGCCCCCGACCATCCCCAAAAGGATAAGGGTCAATAAACGCTGTCCAGAAAATGATGATTGTCTACGATACATAATGCCCTATCACAATTCCTTAATCAGTTTCATGCCTTGTTTAATTTGTGACACACACTGCCGATATTCGGCTTCCATGCCAAGTGTATTATACAACTGACTGGCAGAATAAAAATATTCGACTGCACGGTCATATTGCTCCAACGCCAAATAAATCCGCCCGATGTTGCTCAACAATTGCGCCTCGGTGGTGGTATCTTCCACCATCCTCGCCAAACGCAATGTTTGGGTATAGAGATCGAGCGCATCTGCAAAATGTTTGCGGGCTTGCTTGGGGGTGTTTGCTAATTTGCCCAAATCCATCTGAATATTGCCCATCATGGTCAGTCGCAGGGTTAAGTCGGATTGTTCACCCAATTCACGAAATAGGTCGGTGGACTCTTTGAGAAAATTAAAGGCAAAGACCAGTTCCCCTGCTGTCACATGACTATTGGCGAGATTGCCGAGTCGGGTCGCCAAACCGCGCTTATCATTAAATTCACGGGCAATTTCGACTGAATGGACATGAAATTGAATGGCATCTTGAACTTGCTTCATATCGTCATACAATAAGCCCAAATTTCCCAGCCAGATGCCCATACCGCGCCTATCGCCAATTTCATCGGCAATCATCAATGCCCCTTGCAAATATTCTCGCGCCTTCTCATAATGCCCTAATTCGCGCAAAATATTGCCAATATTGCCCATTAACCCGCCTTCGGTGGAGCGGTCATTATCGAGTCGCGCACAGCGTAATGCCTTCTGAAAATAATCTAGCGCCCGTTCTGGCTGATTGAGCCGATAATAAATGAGCGCTAAATTGCCCAAATGCCTGCCTTCTGCGCCAAAATCACCAGAGGTATGCGCCAATTGCACCGTCTCTTGCAAATAGATGATAGCATTTTGATATTGGTGATTTTTGAGGGCGAGGCGCACCTTCCGCAATAAGTCGAGTTGATGATTGGGGTCATTCATTACGTATTGCCATCCTTTTTTTTCTTATCCGACTTGGGCAAGTCGGGTAATGGTAACACACGCTTACGCGATTTATCCAGAAAAATATCTTTTACAAACATCTGCTCTGTCGGCGTATTTGGCACCGGCTCATCGGGCAATTGTGCCAAATTGGGCGCAGGCTTGGTGTTATTATCGCTGGTGGGTGCTTCACCATATAACGGGTTCAAACGCCCTGTTTTGGGGAGCAATGTGGGTTTGAGCGGGATGTCTTTGGGTTTGTCTGGTATGACCATCTCCAAGACAGGTTTATCGAATAGGGTGAGCATGACATGGGTCACACCGCCCTTGAGCAAATGACGTAATAGCCCCGCACACTGATGTTGAATATCGGCATAGACCGCCGAAGGCAAATCACCCGCTTCGAGGTCTTTGAGTAAAATATCCATGAGCGCGAGCAATTCGCCATCGCTCACTTCATCGGCTTTGGGCTGGCGCATCGCCAAATAAGGAAGCACAATCCCAGACATGGTATTAAGGACAGGCGACGCATCCCCTATCAACACCACCACAGGCGGGGTAAGATTATCGGCATATTGCGCCTGAATATTGCTAAAGGTAGGAAAAAGCGACCGCGCCAATAACCCGTAAAATTGGGCATGAAGATTGACCCACTGCCCCACTTGCACATCAATGGCTTTGGGTTGTGCCAAATTTCCCACCATCACCAACACGCTATAACGGGCTAAATCACGCGCCAATTTTTGCACACGCGCCAATTTATCGCCCCCTTGTGACCAACCTGCGGGGGTGAGATGGGGTGCGTGCCGTTGTGCTAATTTGTATAAGATGCGTTCAAAACGGTCTATTGCCATAAGGATTTATCTCTGCCAGTTGCAGGATTCATGATTATCTTCATTATTATATCCCAAAACTAACCAAAAATTCCTTCAAGAATTAACCAAATTCCAAGAATGGCTAAGACAACCACCGTCAGCGACAAGAGGGTGCGTGTGAAGCGTTGGTCAACACGGCGCAGGCGGTCAAAGACCACCACCCACAGCGCTAATATCGTCAAAAAGGTGATATAAAATGAGGCAAGAAACACCCCGCCATGCGCTACCGATTGGTTGAGTGCATCGCGCAAAATGGGACCCGTAATTGTCCCCCAAAAAATATACGGACCAGGGCTAAGGGCATTCATCAAAAATCCTCGTAGCATGAGGTCACGGGTGTTGGTGGGAACTTCTACTGAATCGGTATCGAATGAGATACCCGCTTTCACCGATTTCCATGTCGCCCATGCCAGCCACAGGGTATATGCCCCACCTGCAATTTGGATGAGGCGAATGGCGGTATCGGGTAATTGTCCCAATAAAAATGCCATCACGAGGATGATGGGAATATCCACCAATAACGGCGAAAAAATCACCAGAATACCCCGTTGCCAACCATAAGCCAATGTTGTACTGATGATATACATCGTAAAAGGACCCAAAGCCGAGCCTGCGGCAAATCCAAATCCGACTGCTTGGGCAATATATGCCAGCATAAAAAATATCCTTATCCAGAAAAACCAACGCGACAATAATTATAGCAGAGGAAATATGAGAGGCATGGCAAACACCATGCCTATGATAAAAATCAGGCGTATTGTGCCAAAAATTCGAGTAGTGCTTCGTTTACGGCTTGGGGATGTGTGCTAGTGGAGATGTGTG
>DAOTUO010000090.1:0-2788 GCA_034436595.1 Anaerolineae bacterium
TGAAGGGGCTATTTTTTACCCAATTTTGAGGGTAAAAGCCCATTTTGGGGCGGGGTTTAGCGCACTTTAGTGCGCTTGATGCGACTAGCTAGAGGCTTTGAGCCTCTAGCGATGCCAAAATGTGCGAGAAAAACTGGTAAAAGGTTAAAAATACAACTACGGGCGCGCCTTTAATCACGTCCGTACAACCCGCTCCAATTTTTTGGGGAGGGGGTTGGGGGTGGGGTCAAAACTCTTTTTCAAAAAATTAACCGAATGTTACCAATGTAGATTGGAAAGGGTTGGCTGGTTTTCGGGATGTTTTGATTCACCAATACGACAAAATTGACATGGTGTTGGTCTGGGAATTTTTTGAAGTTGATATTCCGCCCTTAAAGCAAGCCATGAATGATTTTTTGAATTTATTGGCAGACTATCAGTATGAGTGAAAAGTCTGCCTCTTATGCAAATTAAATTTATGGTTTGGGGCGCTTGAAAATCATATCGGCTCTATAACCGTTATTATCGCCTGTATTATCTAGGCTGATTAGTTCCCAACCATCATTTCCTAATCGGAGTGTTTGCATTTTTTGTTCGGATTGTCTTTTCCTTAATAAATCGGCTATAATTAAACCCATATTCGATTATTTTTGAGTGAAGGGAAAAATTCCTTTGGCACGCAAACCAGCCGACCAATCGGTCAACCGAGAAACCATTCTGCACGCGGCGGCAGATGTCTTACGGCGCAACGGCTATGAATCTACCACCATGAAAGATATTGCCTCTGAGGTAAATCTCACCGCCGCCAGTTTGTATCACCATTTTCGCAATAAAGATGCCCTCTTGTTGGCGGTATTAGAGGGCGGGTTAGACCTTGCCATCGGCAAAATTGAACCAGTCATGCAATCGGATATGTCTCCTACCGATAAGCTCAAAGAGATGGTGCGCCTGCATGTCCTCACATTGACCAGCAATACGGCAGTGGGTGCGGCGATGATTTTTGAGATTCGCCCGTTGATGAATCTCAAGGTCATTGGACGCAATGGCGCAAGTGCCTATACCGATGATTTTATCACCAAGCGCGATGCGTTTTTTGCCCGCCGTGAATATTTTGAATTTCTATTCCGTCAGGTCGTACAGCAAGGCATGGATAGTGGTGAATTTCGTGAGGTGGATGTGCCGATTTATACCAAATCTATCATCGGGGCAAATAATTGGGTGGCAGTATGGTATAAAGAAGGTGGACGGTTGGCAGGTGATGTCATTGCCGAATTGATTGCCGATGGCGCGATTCGTGCGATTAAATATGATTAATTAAAAAATCAGCGAGGGTAAAAATGAAATTATTAGACGGTAAAGTAGCCATTATTACAGGCAGTGGGCGTGGAATTGGGGCGGCAACCGCGCACCTATTCGCCCAACACGGCGCGAAAGTCGTTGTGACCGATATTGACCCCAACCCCGCCAATAACACCCTTGCAGAAATTAAATCCGCAGGGGGTGAGGGTATCGCTCTCACATGCGATGTCACCCAAGCAGGTGATATAGAGGAATTGGTCGGGCAGACAATACAAGCGTATGGCGGGATTGATATTTTGGTCAATAACGCGGGTTACACATGGGATGGCATGGCGCACAAAATGGGTGATGACCAGTGGGAAGCCATGCTCAATGTGCATCTCACCGCACCGTTCAAACTGATTCGGGCGTGTGTCCCCTATATGCGTGAAGCCGCCAAAAAAGAAAAAGATGCCACAGGGTTTGCCAAAGCGCGAAAAATCGTCAATATCAGTAGCACCAGTGGCACCCGAGGCAATGTGGGTCAGGTCAATTATGCCGCAGGCAAAGCGGGGATTATCGGCTTGACCAAGACACTCGCCAAAGAATGGGGTGCGTTTAATATTCAGGTCAATGCGGTGGCATTTGGCTATATCGAAACACGCCTCACCCAATCGGATGCACTCGGTGATGCGACCGAGCGCGATGGACAAAAAATCAAGCTGGGCATCCCCGACCATCTACGTCAAATGGCAACCATCGCAATCCCAATGGGGCGCGCTGGCACAACCGAAGAAGCGGCGGGTGCGGTGTTGTTTTTTGCCAGTGACCTCGCCAATTATGTCTCTGGACAAGTCTTAGAAGTCAGTGGAGGAATGTAAACATGGCAGAACCATCGTGTGTTGAACGCTTATTACGCTTGGCGACAGTCGGATTTTTGGTGATGCTGGTGATTGTGGTTGTGAGAACGGTCATCAGCCGAAAGAAACCCTCCGCCACCGCCTAAATCAATGCCCGCCGTTGATAATTGCCAACCCCAAGTAATACACGCCCTCGAAAAAGACGGGTGGCGTGTTTTTTCGCGTCAATCGCGCTTCGTATTTGAAGGCAGAATCGTTTATATTGATTTACATGCCAATCGTCAAATTAACGGCTCACGAGAAGAATTATTTTTAGCAGAAGTAAAATGCTTTGCTGATAATACTCAATACACCCATGACCTCTATACCGCGCTCGGACAAGTTATCATGTATCGCGGTATTTTAGATGCCCGCAACATAAATATCCCCTTATATTTGGTTATCCCTCACCATATATATCTTCATGTGTTTGACTCTATTGCCCAAAATGTGTTACAACATAATCAAGTCGGTTTATTGGTGATTAATTTAGATGAGGAGCGTGTCGTGACATGGAAGCCGTGAAACAAGCTATTTTTCAAATCGTAGCAGATGTCATATATAGGTATCATGATGCAGATAGTTATCATCACAAAAGCCAATATTTTGCATCATTAGATAATCAGTCGGTT
>DAOTUO010000091.1:0-8462 GCA_034436595.1 Anaerolineae bacterium
CCCCCAAAATAGGCATAATTGTACTGGCTGACTAGCGCAAAGCGCGTATCTCAGCCACAAGGCAAAGCCCTGAAAGATATTTCTTTTTCTGAAAAATCATTTGGATTTAAAATCATTTCTCCATAAGCACGCAAATTCCCCGCTAAGAGTCTGTGATATAGGGTGTTATTTGGGTACCGCACGTTGGTGGGAATATGGACAAAAACATGGCGCGGTTGAAGTGTTGGGGACAGATATTCACCCCAAAAATGTGCACCACGCCAGCGAAAAATACCCGCATATTACCTTTAAGCATATGGCGATTGGCGCAGAAATTCCACTGCTCAATTATCAACCATATCATCTGATATTTGCCACATTTGTCCTCGATACTATCGGGCATTTTGATGATGTCGCCCAATTATGTCATCGTATGATAGATGCACTCGCCTCACATGGCACAATTATGTTGCTTCGGCTTCATCCACATGCCTTACAATCCACTGAAATATTTCGGGAATATGAATTTGTCACAAAACTATCATGGACACATGGCGAACCCAATGCCTATTCAATTGGGGCATCGGAATAGCCAAAGAATTTATATTCCCGATACCTTTTGGCAACCAGAACGCATTGGGGATATTTTTCTGGTGTCTGGCTTTGATGTGCAGTTTCATCCTGTTCATATTCACCATGCCCCGATTCAGGATAATCTGAAAGAAGCCATCCAACAACATAATTTATCTGCTGATATGCCCGAATGGACTACTCCGCTTTATCAAATAATTCAAATCACGCGCTAATAGTGCTACTGATGAGGACAGGGGATTTTTCCCCTAGTCCACATCCCACACATACAACGCGCCACCATCACCTGTATATCTGCCAAAATGGGGGTAAAATAACCCCTATACACTTATCACAAGGAGGCAACATCCCCATGCAAGACCAATGGCACGCCGTAGATACCTATTTCAATGACCTGTTTATCCCCTCAGACGATACCCTAGACCACGCCCTACACACCAGCGATGAGGCGGGATTGCCACAAATCAACGTATCCCCCGCGCAGGGCAAATTATTGTATCTACTCGCCCAGATTCACGGCGCGAAAAATATTCTGGAAATCGGCACACTCGGCGGGTATAGCACCATCTGGATGGCACGCGCATTGCCCGCAGGGGGCAAAATCGTCACCCTAGAAGCCAGTCCGCTTCATGCCGATGTCGCACGGAAAAATATCGCCCATGCGGGTTTTGCCGATGTGGTAGATATTCGGGTTGGATATGCCAGCGAGACCCTGCCCACGCTCACCGACCTTGCGCCATTCGACTTTATTTTTATTGATGCCGATAAACCGAATACACCCCTCTATTTGGAGTGGTCGCTCAAATTGGCACAAAAAGGCACCGTGATTATTGCCGATAATGTGGTGCGGAGGGGCGAGGTTATCAACCCCGCCAGCGATGACCCCAACGTGATTGGGATGCAACGCACCAGCCAAGCAGTGGGGGAAAATCCGCACCTCTCGGCAACGGTTGTGCAAACGGTGGGGAGCAAAGGCTATGACGGCTTTATCCTCATGCGGGTGGTGGAATAAATAGGTAGTATGGGACGGTGGAAAATGCCGTCCTTTATACCGCATCGTCATCTTTAACTAAATTTCATTGCTATATCATTATTCTTTCAATCCCAATGATTAATTTTTATCTGCGAATTTAGGATTATCATATCAGCGCATCAAACTAATGGCTTGTCATCATCCCATGATAGATTATCCGTTTTAGAGGGCTTCTCGTTGCTAACCTCACCGCCAAGCATTTTGCGAAAACGGTCTCCCTTGTAGAAAATAAGTATCCATGTGATAATCCAAAATATCACGACCATGATGAGTATCACTGTAAGAATTATTGACAGGTATCTGAAGGCATCTACCCCATAGAGTAGCACCTGAAATATCATCACCGCAAACGTGAGCAAAAAAAGTCCAATGGTTGCTTGGATGTCTATGCGGAATATGTGACTTATACCGCGCACCCATGTGCCTGTGCTATTTTGCTACGCCCCATGACCAATGTGCCGATATTTTCTTGTCTCAGACTCCCCGATACAAAAATCCGCACACCAAAAAACCCGTGTTTGGGTTGAACGATTTTTTCGATTGTGAAGCGATATAAATAGCTATTGGCTTGCTCAACGGTGATGAGCTGGGCATTATTTTTCTGTTGTTTGATTATTTCGCCGATGTTATCTCTAAAATACTCGCGTTCTGAATTGGCTAATAATGCCGATTCGCACTCAACCAGAGTGTAATCGGAATAAAAATCGAATTCATAGCCAAAAATGATGTGATAAATGCGTTGCCACATGGCTTATCTCAATAATTCTTCCACAAATTGACCCAACCGATTAATTTTCATCTGATAATTGATGCCGATAAAGGCGAACATTGACGGTGCGAATATGCCGAATGTAAAAAACTCAGATGGGTGATGCGATGTGATGAGAAGAAAAAATACCATAGCGATACTGGTAATGAAGATGATTTTGTTCACTATATCCCTTGACTTGTGTCCCGCCATGAAGTGGTTGTAATGTGCCAATCACATTTACGGTAAATGCTCCTCGATATGCCCCAAATTGTTGTGACATTTTGAAGTGAGATAATAATGGGGTTTCATTATAAATAGTCACAAGTAAGGCATTTGTGACAGGAAAAATTCTTAAGGATGGGGGGAAAATGTCTCGTTCAGAACGTGCCAAAAGGATTTTTTTGCAAGTTTCGATTGGATATGGGCAGTAAAAATCGAATGTATACGAGAATATTTTTTGTAGATGGGTTAACATGATAAATCCCCTTCATAACCATCCGAATATATTTATTGTCCACCTAAAATAATGCAAAAATCCCCCCAAACAGTGGGGCGTGCCGTTATTCAGACTTAGCATCATCCGCCAATTTGCGCTTGCGCGATGATTTTGTTCCCAATATGGTTTCTGCATAGCCACCTGCGAGCTGGATTCGACTTATTTGCCATAAATAGGCGGATATGCCCATCATGAAAAATACCAATGTGCCAAAGATGATGAATAGCCCCAGAGATGATGTTACTACAAGGGTAAAACATAGTACCAATCCTAGCGGGAGTATCGCCGTTATACCCGTGAAAATATAAAAGCCATGACCACCCATTAGAGCTATGGCTATAGCCTATTATGCGCGTGCCATATCCCTCTGTTTGCAGTGTGCCATAACAGACAATTTCTGGGCTTATTTCATTTTTTATGGATTGAATCAGAAAATCCATTTGATGAATCTCTTTTTGGCGGATAGTAATAAATAACCACCTATTGATTATTTGTCCTGCCATTCGTCCCCATCGGGTATAACGTTCATCTTTTTTCTCGGTATAGGCGAGGAGCATATTGTGGCAATCTTCAATCGGGTAGGGGGAATGAAAATCAAATTCATATCTGAACCACCACAATTTTCCATTATCATGGATAAGACCTTTTTTCTCGCCCAAAATTTTTCGTGCGGGGTAGATGGCATTTTGAGTTACGATTCTGCTGGTCACGATTTGCCCAACAATAGTGAAAATAATCAGGGCTATGATTGCCATCAACAAGTTAAAAATGCCTAAGACCAGCAAAAGTAATACAAGGGGGGATTCACCATGTTTTTCGGGCGGTGGATAAAACCTGTGATGCGTGTGCCGTCGCCTTCTGGTTGCAATAAGCCAATTGTTTGGATGGGTGTTCCGTTTCTGCTGAATAGATTATCCCGTTCTATCACGAAATAGGTGTGTGTGGGGGAATCTTCCATAAAGCCAATAAATAACCCTTCTAGTGTAGATATACCGCGCAATAACCCTATTGTTGTATTTTGATAATGTTCTTTTGAAGCAGGTTGGGTTAATTTTTTCATACACACAGCAGGAGAGTCTGTCGAATAAAAATTGAAATCCCGCTTAAATGATGTTTTTGGCGATACGGTTATTTCTGATGGGTGAGGTTTGGGGATGCCCTCCAGTAAATTTTCTGGATAACGGGTAAATTGATGAATAGCGCCTATTAATCTCATTTGCCAAATCAATAAGACCAATACGAACCCTATCCAGGGGAGGTGCATATTCAGATTAAACCTGCTATCCAGATAGGTTTTCGATGCCATAAGCAATTAACCCTAACCCAATGGCTAGGGTTATGCCCATAAAAGCTGTCATATAAAGCCAAGTGTGCATGGATATATGGGTGTTGGTCATGACCAATGTGCCGTGTGGGTTGCTCTGTAATTGCCCTACAATCGTCACTTTTAGCCTTGTACCATTCCCGTGTGCAAAATCTTTTTCGAGTGTGAATTGTTGGGTATCATCTGTCTTTTTATAGACATCGGCAAATATTAGGTTGCTCTCTTTGACACCTAGAAGCCCTTTAACAAAATTATCCTCAAAATAATCACTGCTCGATTGGTCAAGTAAAATACTGCCGACACACCTCAATTGGGTAGGGAGATTGAAAGGCGACATTATAGCCAAGAAACCATGTTTTGAGACGCTTAAACATCATACACCCCCTTCATTTATGGTATGCCGATAGGCTTATCATCGCATCAAACCAGCACAAAAATCCCCCCAAACAGTGGGGCATAAGGGGGAGGTGGCTTATTCGTCTGATTCGGAGAATTTTTTCCGAGCGCCTTTCGGCTCTAATAGGTCTTGAGCATACCGAGAAACCAGATACATCGTCTGAAGCATATCCACCGCCACAATCGCAAAGACGATACCCGTGATGATAATCACCAGCCACATCCCCCAAAAAATCGCCCCTATCCCCAACCCCAATATGAGAATAACCAGCATCCCCATCTGGGCGGTTACTCGATTTATGGCACTACCCATAATGTGTGTGCCATCATCGTCTGCCTGCAATGTGCCAGTGGCTTGGATACTTGCCTGAATCATGCTATGTCTTGGGCGCGGTGTGATTTCGATTTGGTAGGTATGTTCATCCTGCATAAACACCTTGACCAAAATCTTATCATCCAGCTTGACCCCCATCCCGCGACCCCATCGGGTCTCATACTTGCGGGGTGGGGTATAAGCCAATAGCATATTCACACAATCTTCAATGGGATACGGTGACTGAAAATCAAAGTGATGTGTGACTTGCATGGATAGGTCTCCCATTGCCTATTTTTTGTTCACTATGACCCAATTGTAGCACAATTATCCCGATTCACCCGCCGTACCTGCACACTCGCCACCGATTCCGTCACAAATTCCGCTACTACAGGCATATTATCCTCGCGCCAGTCACTGCGCGGTGCGCGGTTGATGAGCAATGTCTCGGTAGAACTGCCCCAATCCACCGTATACTCTAACCCCGATGCACACACATAAGCCCACATCCGCCCCGCAATCAACGCCTCATACGCCTCGCGGTTGACCTTGCCGTCTAGGTTAATCACATCCTGCGGGGCATAAAACCCAATCACGCCCGATGCAAACACAGACCCGACCAACGCCTCTTGTGGCACATTTTGCTCTAGCCAATCCACCGCCACATCCCAACCATCTTGTTTGAGGCTATCCGCCCCGTTGATGAGCCATGTATAAAAATCATCGTTCAGATAGGTGTGGATATGCCCTGCCAATAGCACCATCAGCATGACACCCAGCACCACACGCCCACCGATAGAGACAAATTTTTGCCCTGTGGGGATAATCTTCATCATCCCAATCAGTACCAACACCGATATCACCTCCGCCAATGGCAGGCTATAACGGGCAAAATACCAAATGCCATAAATCACCAACACGTAGGCGGCTGTGAGTCCTATCCACCACACGGCATAAATTCCCGCCAACCACCGAAAACCACTATCCCCGCTAAACATCGCTAATATCACCATCAGCACCACCGTGCCGATGAATAAATAGGCGTGTTCGCTCAATCGTGAGCCGTCTACGGGGTCTGCGGGATATTTTGGATTATCCGATAATGGCGCTATCGCCCACACCTGACTCGCCAGACTGCGCGTAAAATCTGCCGTCCATCCGCCATAATAATCCAAAAAGCGCGGCGTGTTCTCGGTCAATACGGTCAAAACAGGTTGTGGCGGTGGGTCTGGATACACATATAAAGAAGCCGCCCGTACTGCATCGCCACTTTCGGGCAAAATCGGCTTGTTGATAGACAGCGTAAATAGCACCCACGGGACGACAAATAGCACCGCCACCAGCGCCATCAGCGCCCCCACACGCCCACGATAAAATATGCCGTAGATAATGCCCCGTTTTTCTATAGGGACGGCATATATGCCGTCCGTTGGTGGGATAACCGATTTTGGCGGTGCAATCAAAATGAGCAGAACCCCACACGGAGCGATGAGCATACCCGTGTCTATCCGCGCCATAAATGCCAATCCAAACACCGCCCCTGCGAGGATATGCCAGCGCCATATCCGTGCATGATAGGCGCGATAGGTGATATAAAATAGCGCAAATGCCGCTACGGTAGCGATGCCCGTCTCCATGCCATTGAGCTGATTCCGCAGGCTTTGGGGCGACCAAAACCACAGCGCACATAATGCCAATGCGCCCCATTCCATTTTGGTGATGCGCCGTGCGAGGTCGTATATAAGGATGCACGCCAGCGCACCCGCCAACGCGCCCATCAATTGCACCACGCCGATAGCGAGGCTATCAGCGCGCACCAGCACAAATACGGTGGCGACAATGCCCCCCCATAGCGGTTGAAAACCGGTGGTGAGGTGCTGGTCATCAATCATCGCGCCATTGCCAGCGGCGATATGTCGTCCCAACGAAAAATAGAAATAACTGTCATCTTCCAACGGACGGCTAATAGCACGTTCTTGGTGGGTGGTGGCAATACCACGCAGGCGACCCCCCATGCCGATAATCAGGATGAGGGTGAGTATGAGTAAGGGTAGGGTAATTTTGATATTTTTCATGCCCAAAACGATAGGCTAGGGGCGGGTGTTTGTCAATCCCATGCGGGGTAATTTAACCTAAATCAGTTGGCGAAAATCACCCATGATGGTATATTTTTATCACCAAGTACCTTTATATAAATCACCATACATCGGAGAAACCGACATGAATCTAAATGACTATCATCAATTTACCCAGACACTCATCGGTAATATCCAACAAGACCCCCGTGTGATTGGGTTAGTGGCGTTGGGGTCTATGGCAGAGCAGGGGCGTGTGCCAGATGCGTGGTCTGACCACGACTTTTTTGTGCTTGTGCAATCTGGGACACAAGAAGATTTTCGGCAATCGCAGACGTGGCTACCGCATCCAGAAAAAATTGTGCTGGCAATCCGCGAGACCGAACACGGGTTAAAGGTGCTATACGACACGCCCCATCTCATCGAATTTGCTGTGTTCGATGCCAATGAATTGCATATCGCCAAAGCCAACGACTATCAGATTTTGGTCAATAAGGGCGATATTGAGCAGATTATGGTGCAAATTAGCGCCCCACGTCCCAAACCTGCCTATAATCCCACCCGCGATATGACGATGGTCTTGGCATTGTTGTATGTGGGCGCGGGGCGGTATGCGCGGGGCGAGCTATTGAGCGCCCATGTGTTTATCAAGCACCATACGCTTCATCACCTGATGCCACTGCTGATACATCTGTTTAAGGGAGACACCGCCAAACTCGATAACCTAGACCCGTTTCGGCGCTTTGAGCAGGTGTATCCCGATGTCGCAGAAGCACTCAATCGGGCATTGGTCTTGCCTATTATTGATTGTGCGATACAGATTTATGGTCTGTTGATAAGCACGACTGACCCTGCACATCATCCGAATACGGGTATCATGCCATATCCCTATGGTGCTATACAAACCGTGTGGGAGTATCTCCATCAATGTAAAAAAAGTCGTGAATAAAAAATAAAAATGCCCCTCACAGTGTATCTTGAGGGGCATTTTTTATCTGTTTAAGGCGGGAGATTGCCCTACCATCACCGCCCGTAAATGGTCTTCACACGCTTTCCCCACTTATAAAGAAAAAGAAAAGAGATGTTTTTGAGGATTCATGTTATGGCGATGCTTATCCATAAGTGATATTTTTGCTAACAACCAGTGTATCATCCAAGCCAATTTTTAGAAAAAATAATATTTAGCAATAATTAGGCGCTGGTTAAGCTGTTTTTAGGCGCTTCATGCCTATTATACGTCTTATGTGAAATGAAATGTGCAAAATTGGGCAATTTGTCTCGCCTATGGCTCAAAGCCATAGGCTATTCGACTTTGAAGCCCACTGAAGGGGCTATTTTTTACCCGATTTTAAGGTGAAAATCCGTTTTAGGGCAGGTTTTAGCGCCTTTAGTGTAACTGCTTATGGAACAACTATTTTGAATTCAAATGATTTTCAAATTTCAATGGATAAGCATTTTCAAGTCAATTATCAGCTTAAAGCACCCCTATCCCCCCAGCCCCCTT
>DAOTUO010000092.1:0-7280 GCA_034436595.1 Anaerolineae bacterium
CCCCCGCACCCCCTTCACCCCAATGCTATAGCTGATAGAGATAAAAGCCTCTCCCCCCCTCAATGCTTGAGTGGGAGGGGGACAAATGCGGGAATAAATCGGGGGAGACCTGTGCGCCAATTCATCATGCCTAGCACGGAATCGCTGTGCCAACGGTTGGGTGTGAAGGATATGGGCAGTGACCCAATCACATCAGACGACCTGCGGAGTCCTGCTGTGTATCGGCAGGCGCTCCATAAGGCATTGATTGTCCGTGCGCCCAAGCCCTATGGACGCGAGTGGCAGGCGCAACGGCTTGGTATTCACAAAAAGACGGCGCAACGCTATGACAAACGGTGTGGAATTTCTGCTGTCCCAACCTTCACTAGCAAGCCTGTGGGATGGATGAACTGCGAAAAAGATTGTCCCGATGATGTTCAATATGGTGTATTTGTGACTGATGAGACGGGCAAACGCCATCCCGCAAAACGGCGGATGGTACAAAAATTATTGGCGCAAAAACACACACTGATGCTCCATCAACAGGGCGCAAATTATTATTTTATCCCCAATCAAGAGACAGTTAGTGTGACATCCATAGCGCCACAAATGGGGATGCCTGTGGTGAAAGCACAACCCGATTACAAGCAGAAAGTTGCATTGGCATTGGAGCGGGCAATGAGCAAGGTTAGTGTCTCCGACTTGCCTGTTATTCCGCGCAGTATGCCCCACCTGATGGCGGAGCAATTGGGGTTTGTGGGGACGTATCCAAAATCGGATGTGGTAACAATCTCGGCAGAATGGGGTCAGTATGCCCTGCCATTGCCGATTGAACAACGGCGACAAAAAAGGCAGATGGACAGACCAGCCTCTGGGTTTGTGCCAACGGGGGATAAGCGGGTTTTGGATGAAGCGGGGGTGCTGTGTGCCGAGCGCTTATATGCTACCCTGCGCGGGATGTGTACCGAGAAAAGTATTACCAAACGGTTAGCCAGACAGTTGGTAAAAGACTATGGCACACAGGCGATTGAGCGCGGGATGGCGATGCTCAATCGTAAAACAGATGTGCGAAACCCTGCTGGTTACTTACGGACAGTGTTGCGAGTAGAAGCCCGACTGAAAGGGAATTTGTAACACGAATGTTGCGGACCACAACTCTAAAAACCCCCCTACCCCACCGATGGCGAGAGTGGTCTATGCCCCAAAAAATCCCATTCTGGGGATATTTTTGGGATATTTCGTGATTTTGGCGGTGGGGTAGGGGAGGTTGGAAAGGGGTTAGTCTAGGAATTTTTTGAGGCGCGATTCTTGTTCATCGAGCCACATTTGCAGGTCACGCACAGCTTTGAGTGCCTCGTTGTTGGTGCGATATTTGCCTTTGCCTGCGCTCTCTAAAAGACGTGCTAGACGTGAGAAATGGCGTTTTGTCCCCGGTTGATTTTTATCGTTTTCGAGGTCAATGGCTTGTAGGAGTGCCGATGATTCATTGGGTTCAGACTCGCGGATGAGGGCGGTATTCTCGCGCAGTTGCTCCATGCGAGCGAGGGCTTTATCCTCTTCGAGATGTGCCATTTCATATAACCATTCTTCGCTCCAGTTCTCATCATCGCCTCGTTGCCATACGGCATCGGGCAGGACAAACATGGCGCGGAGACGTGCGAGTGACGAACGATGCTTCACGCCCATAGCATTGAGGAGGGTCTCGCTTTTGCCCGCAGGTGTGTTGAGTTCACGGACTTGGGCATAGAATTGACGCTCATGTGGGAAGGCATTGAGGGGTTGAAAGCGCCGTTGATGGGCGTATAAATCCATCATCAACAAGGCAAATTGACGGGCGCGACTGATGGTATTCAGGTTGGCGCGGACGCTGTTTTCGCTGGCTTGTCGCCAGACATCTACAGCTTCGACTTCACGACTGGGGATTTTTTCCCACAGACTACGCTCATCGGGTTTGCCGTTTGTGCCGTCAAACCACGCATATAACAGGTGATATGCCAGCCAACGGCGCTCGCCTGTTTCTAGCCGATATTGCCCACTGATGGGGGCAACCGTGATGGCATTAGTGAGTCCAGCGCGCCGAATACTGACCGCCAGCGCGACCAATGTCATGAGGCTTTCTTCTAAAATACCGAGTTTGATGGCATCATCGGATTCGCGCACACGCTCATTTTCTTCGAGATATGCACCCAAATCGAACACTGTCCCGCGTTCATTTTGGATGGCTTCCCACCATTGATGAAGTAGGGACGGCACGCCTTTTGGGGTGCCGTCCCAATATTGACGGACGGCAGAAGGCACAGCGCGACGGGGTTGGGTGGGGTCTGGCATGATGCTAAAAATGCTCAGTTTTTGCACCCGTGTGACTTGTGAATCTACTTTGCCGAGTTGCTCAAAAATCTCGCTACCGCCATAAATTTGGCTATCGGTGGCATCCCACGAGGTGGGTGTGGCATCGTTGTTATTGAAAAAATTATCGGCAGATTGTCTAAAATTTTTCTTGCCCATGCGTTATATTGCCTCCGCTAATGTGACCGTTTTCCATGCTTCTTCGGCGGCTTTGCTATCGGGTGCAAAGTTAAATACGAGGCGTTTTGCAAAAGAGGCTTGGCTCCAAACGGTGCGTAAATTGATAGCGGGCCACACCATATTGGCAAATTGTTTGTTGAGAACTTCGATGCCAAAGTCGTCTGCGGATGTCCCCGGACGGTACATCATGGGGACAATTCCGCCCACAAGTACATCGGGTAGGTTCAAATTACGCCGCGCTTGAGAGGCTTGGTCTTTGTGTTTCATGCTCTCGATGAGTCCATCAAAGCTGAGGAATTCGCACTTGGTGGGATAGATAATAGCATCGGTTGCCATATAAATGCTGGCATGGAGCTGGGAGGGTGTTGGCGCGGTATCTATGATAATCACGTCAATGATGCTCTCTAATTCTTGGAATCTGTTCCGCATAATCATCACATCCGCCGTCATCATGGGGATAACCCGTGTGGATACATCGGATGGAATGACCAGCAAATCGCCCGTTGTTGGCTGATTGGGCATGGCATATAACTCTGGTGAAATACGCCGTATTGCCTGCTTAAAGGGCAAATCGCGCACGAGCAGGTCATGGAGCATGGGTTCTTTTTTGAGTCCAAAGGCGACACTAGCATGACCTTGTGGGTCTGCATCAATCAATAAGACACGCTTGCCACGAATAGCCATGCCCGCGGCGATATGAGTGGCGAGAGTTGTTTTTCCAACTCCCCCTTTTTCGTTCAAGAGTGTGAGTGTTTTCATGTTTTTTTCTGCTTTTCTGATATAATTCACCATAGCCCTTCATTTTAAGCGATAATCACTCAGAATGCACAGATATTCCCTGAATGATGGCATTTATTACAATGAATCGAAGATCTATTCGCAAATCGCAATGAAATGTGCTACTCTTAAATCATACGGACAATTCTCTGGGAGTATTTCCATTGGGTGAAAAAAATAAACTTCCCTCAAAAAGTCACGACAATCGCCCACCATTAGATGATGAAGCCAAAGAACGCATTGAGCGTATTAAACGTGAACGTGCGTTTGCTGATAGCCTCGCTGATGCACTGGGTGAAACGCAAGAAAAACCACGCAACCAAGTTCGGAATGTCGCCAGATATTGTGGGACAAATTTTACCCAACAAGTCTATGATGACATGCTCGAAATTGAAGCCCATGGGGGGATGCTTGTCCTCACTGGGGAACGTCGCAGAACACCCGGTGGGATATTTTTTCAGTTGGTGCGTGAGCGCATTGACCAAAATACCCGTGAACGCATTTTTGTCTACTGGGTTTATAGTCAAAAGCAATTTGTAAGCAAAGAATCTATCTATGAGCCATTTATATACGAGCAACGTGCCGAAGTGCTTACCCGATTACTGGCAAATCCGGGGGAGGTCGAAGAAGTGAATATTACCCTCATTGGTCGTTATAAAGAACTAGAACGTCGTCAGGCGTTGGTGATTGTTGCCATGAAAGCGATTGTTTCCGATGGCTTCACGATGCCCGTAGGCGTGCCGTTGCCCCCCAAAGAGACGGATTTTGTGGTGTATATCTCCATCCGCCAATGGGAGAAGGTCGAGCCAATTTTGCAGGCAGATGAAACCGATTTGCTCATGGTGACAGGTTTCTGTGGCTTTGATGATGAATTCAAAGTGTTAGCAGTTTATACAACACATGCCAGCACACGTAAAACATATAGGATGGAACAATTTCAAGCCCGTCAAAGAGAAGCACAACAAACGGCACCTCCGCCACAGTCTAAAAAGGCAGGTAAAAATGGCAACGTGCCATCTAACGCGCCTGTATCCAAAAAACCTGTGAATAAAGCAGGTAAAGCACCACATAATAAAGAGGTTGATACAGAATCCGCGCCACGCCCTGCACCCACACCGGTCGAAAAAGAAATCGAAGATGGTGTGCCAAGCTCAATTGCAGAAACGCTCCGCAAATTATATTCTGCGGCAACGACATATCGCCAAAAGATTGATGACATCAAATCTAAGCCAGAAGCCCAACAATTTGGTTTAGAAATGACCGAAAAATTGCTTGCCAGCACCGAAAAGCAAATCGCTTCATTGGAAAAGCAATATAAAAAATAAAATAATCGTCCCTAATTACGCGGTGGCGCGTCAAATATCCCGTAGCGCCACCGATAGCCATCCCGCGAATATCCCTCTTCTTTATCTACCTGAATTAACTCCATTTTGATGAGTAACTCCAAGCACAAAATATCGTAGGGTGTGAGTCGTTTGCGATTCATCAGCTCCGCTAATTCGCTACGAGTATGCCAGCGATTTTTGACATCCTCCAATGTTGTAAAAATCCACTCTGCATGGTCAGTCATACGTGTTGGCATTGCATAAACCCCTTCGCTCAGAAATATTCCTTATATGTTACATACAAAACGCATGTTCCTGCAAATTTTGGTATAGGATAACCCCTCTGTGTGAATAAATTAGTGCGGTGGTATAGGTCAATAATGTTTGTCTAGGCATGAATTACCCCCGATTGGTAGGGGCATGAGCGTGTGTTGGTGTGAATCCTTATGTAACCTATATGTTACATACAGGACAGAAATTCGGTTGTGTGATGACCATCTGAATAGCGGATTTGTGTGCTGATAGTGCAGTGTCGCCATAGCCAAAAAAATCTGCGTGTTGGGGTAGGGTTATTGGCAATGCTGACGCGACTCATCGTCATTCGCATTCCCAATCCCATTTATAAAGATGACATACGGGGCGCGTTTGCGTGGCTAGAGACTGTTCGTCAACCCGATGAACCTGCCTATGCCATCTATCCCACATGGCGTACCGCCAAATATTATGGCTATAGTACCTTGCCATTTCCCGCGCTCCTCCCCACCGATAGGCGTGTTTGGATTGTGTTAGACAGACAGCCAGCGCACCTACAGGTGAATTTATTTGTCAATCATGTCGTCTATCCGTTTATAGGGCGGTTTGGCATTTATGTGATGTGTATCCCAACCGATACCACACCATGTCCAAGTCGTTAGCAAATTCGTACTACTTTCATACCGATTTCATAAATTTTTCAAACCTACATAAAAATTTTTACGCACAGAAAGCACTTTTTGGTGTATGCTTAATTTATATGTAACACATCATCATAAAGGTTTATTTATGCGTGTAATCATTTCAATACTAGCCTTCATCATCGCATCACTATTTATCTTGCCCGCTTCTGCTTCTGGGCAAAATTCGGTTAGTCGGGTTTATCTGCTAGAAGATGGCATTTTTAGTTTTAATCACGACCAATCTATCAGTGTGGGCATCACTACTGATGTCACCAGTTTATCGGTAGGGGCATTTTTTCTGCCAGATACCGCCGCGCCCAATATGCGGGTGTTACTCTCGCGTCCCACTGCCATAGCCGAATTTGAGCGGGTTGGATTTGGCAACACGCCACAAGCCATCCTCAACTCACGCCTCCGTTTATGGCAACAAACCGCCTCCAATAGGGTCGCCAGCACACTCGGTAGTGCGCCTGCGGGGTCATTTGTATTATCTGAGACGCAAACCATACTTATCAACAACCTCACTGCGACCTTTGCAACCCTCAGCTATTCGTGGGATACCACCCAATCTGTCGCCATATTCATCGCCGTTTTAGATGTGGGTGGCAATCATGTTGTGACGATTGAGGCATCCCCCGCGTTGGGCGATAGCACCACTGTCCTTGCCTCGCGCCAAACCGAGATTTTTGACCTGCTCAATTCGGTGCGGTTTACTCCCAATGCCGAATCTGTGACCATTAACCCGCATCCATTGGTGTATATGGGCGAAATCGGCAGACTCCGCACAGGTGTATTCACATTTACCTATCCCAAAGATTGGTATATTTTGCCAGTAGGGGGGAATGTCCTCATCACCAATACCAACCAATTGGCGATTAATGAATTGGTCAGTGGGCAAATCCAAACGCAAATTATCCCGCCCGATTTTAATCTCACCGCGTTTGCAGACCGTGACCAAATTGTCAATTGCACCATCCCAGAAGAAATCGCATCGCAAATCAACCCGCAAAGTGTCATCGAGCGTCAGATGCTCAGTCCAGAACGCCTCGCCAGTTATGATTCGCAGGGTGTGACCTATATCGCCCCACAAACGATTACCATTGGCGGACGAAATGCCGCCTACATGACCCTTTTCACCCCAGACCGCGATGCGTTGGTGGTCGCGGTGGATTTGGGCGATGGCAATATCGCCAGCCTCATGGCATTTTCTGCGCCCAATGAAATCGGCAACTATAGTACCGACCTGTTTTCGATTGCGGCTTCGTTTCAGTATGATAGTAGCGCGTGCGTGAATCTATCCGATAGCACCGATTTATAAATCCCCATTCATCCCCCTTGTGCTACACTGATAGAATCGTACTATCAGTACATAAGGGGGAAATTATGAATCACTACGATACATCCAATAACAGCTTTTATCAAAACTTTGAAAATGCTGATAATTTATTGACCAATAATGTTGCCTATACACTCACAGCACAATTCGGATACCAAGTTGCGCCTAATGGAAAACCGAAAACAAGTTCATATGATTATCGGCTTAGGAGAACATTCCAATTTGGGAGTATTTTTTAATATTTTATGGCTGACATACGAGGCTAAAGCCTCTAGTCAGCCAGTACACCCCCAAAATAGGCATAATTGTACTGGCTGACTAGCGCAAAGCGCGTATCTCAGCCACAAGGCAAAGCCCTGAAAGATATTTCTTTTTCTGAAAAATCATTTGGATTTAAAATCA
>DAOTUO010000093.1:0-20929 GCA_034436595.1 Anaerolineae bacterium
ACTCAACTGCTACTTTTATAACATCATCTATATTGTAGTTCGTGTCTAAAATAGAGTTTTTGTTATTTATATCAGGTTTGAGAACTTTTTTGTCTTGACTGTTATCTAATGGTAATGGAACAACTATTTTGAATTCAAATGATTTTCAAATTTCAATGGATAAGTATTTTCAAGTCAATTATCAGCTTAAATCACCCCTATCCCCTTATCCCCACTGCGTGGAGAAAGGGGGAGAAACCCATTTTAGGGCAGGTTTTAGCCCCCCGCTCCAATTTTTTGGGGAGGGGGTTTGGGGGTGGGGTGAAAACACGTTTAATGATGCGTTATTGACATAATCCTATGAATTTGTTTTCGGTTCTCCATAAATACGAATATGAAGCATGGTTTTTAGCCAATATTGATATACTTGTCCAAAAAGGCTATTTAAGACAAGGCGCATCGTATCCATCTAATAAAATAGAAGAAAAACGGGGTGTTAAAGAATGGCTCAATGCCAATATGCCAGAAGGTCGGCGCTATAGAGAAACAGTAAACCAACTCAAAATGACCCGTTGTATCGAATTTGAGCGTACCCATGAACTATCCCGTTCATTTCGGCGGTTGGAACATGCCATCGCAGAATTGCTTCATGCGATAGACAATTCCACAGTTACTATCACACCCTCATTCTAAATCCGTCACATACGCCTCTGGCATCGGTTCTTCTTCTGTTTGATACACCATAAATCCCCGTGCGATATAATTTGGCAATGCCATCTCGCTATCCAAATTACACGTATGCAACCACACGCGCCCCCCATCCCCTGCCAATTCCCATGCCCGTTCAATCCCAAAACTGAGGACATGCTTGCCCATCCCACGTCCAATAAACAGGCGACGCAATCCAAAAAAGGCGATTTCGACCTCATTTCCCACTTTTTCCAATTCGATATACCCCGCAGGCACACCATCGGCATACGCCACATAAATCTCGAGTCCCGCATCGCTCAATATCGCTATAAGGGCATCGGATGTCATCAAAAATCGGTCACGCCATCCCCATTCATAGCCAACGGCACGATAGAGGAATAAATAATAATCGGGGTCGAGTCGGTCAATTTTGCTGATGCTAAAATCGGGCGTGGGATGAAAAGCAGGCTTAAATTGGTCTGGGTGGGTCATCTGTAAATAGGTGGTGATGAGTGTTGTTGGCTTGGACATGGTTGGGGATAATCCTCATGCGTGTGTGGTGATATAATCAAAAAATCGTGTTCAGTAAGCATCTATTAAACTATATTTTGAAAGGTAATGCTATGGATTTTTCACTATCAAAAGAACAATTACAAGCGCAAAAAATGGTACGCGATTGGTGTGCCAAAGAAGTGATTCCTGTCATTGGCGAATGGGACAGAAAACAAGAGATGAATCCCGCCTTTTTGCCCCGCATGGCAGAATTGGGCATTTTGGGGATTAGCATCCCCGTCAAATATGGCGGACAAGGCTTTGATTATGTCACATTGGGGTTGGTCTGCGAGGAATTAGAACGGGCAGATACCCACCTGCGCGTGGTGATGAGTGTGCATCACGGCTTAAATAGCATGGCAATTTTGCAATGGGGTACAGAAGACCAAAAACAACGCTTCCTTGTGCCACAAGCGCGTGGTGAAAAATACGCCGCCTTCTGCCTCACAGAACCTAATGCAGGGAGTGATGTGGTCAGCATGGCATCTACCGCCAAAAAACAGGGCGATAAATATATCCTCAATGGTGAAAAAATGTGGATTAGTCTCGCTACCAAAGCCCATCATTTCTTGGTGGTCGCCAAAACAGACCCCAGCGCAGGACATCGTGGCATGAGTGCCTTCCTCGTCACCAGTGATATGAAGGGTGTCATCACAGGCGATATTCACGGCAAACTAGGCGTGCGGGCTGGCTCGACTGGCTGGGTCAAATTTGATAATGTGGAAGTGCCAGAAGAAAATCGTCTTGGCTTAGAGGGCGAAGGCTTCAAAATCGCCATGTCATGCCTTGATAATGGTCGCTATACCGTTGCCAGTGGCGCAACAGGTCTGATTCGTGCCTGCCTAGAGGACAGCCTAAAATATGCCCATGACCGCGAGACCTTTGGCAAGCCGATTGCCCATCACCAACTCATCAAACAAAAAATTGCCTATATGCAACAATGGTACGACAACGCCAGTTTGCTCTGCTATCGCGTGGGGTGGCTGAAGAACGAAGGTATCCGCAATACCCGCGAGACCAGCATGGCAAAATGGTATGCCACCGACCAAAGTGTGCAGGCGGCATTAGAAGCCATCCAAATTCATGGTGCGTATGGTTTTAGCGATGAATATCCTGTAGAACGCTACTTGCGTAACAGCAAGGGTGCAGTCATTTATGAAGGCACAAGCGAAATTCATCAACTGATGCAAGCCGATTTTGCGCTGGGATTCCGTGAAGAAAAACCCGATTTGCGTTGTGAATTACCCGCCTATAATGCCGATGAATGGCAATCTGAACCCGTCATGGCAGTGGGTGGTTAATTCCCCCATCGCTCTGGCTGTGGCGGACATACGCTTCGCTAGTCCGCTATTACAAATGCCTTTTGATATATAATGAGATAGGACGGTAATCGTTATACCGTCCTATTTTTATAGTAAGGAGTACAAAGATGGTCACACAATATCCAACTTATACTGGGCAAATACCGATATTGGGCAAAATCATTGCCGAAGATATTCCCTATGAAGAATTTTTAGAAACCGATTATGGGGATATTCATGTGGAATGGGTACACGGAAAGGTGATTGAGATGCCAGGGGTTGATGAAAAACATGATGATATTTTACGGTATTTAGACAGGCTATTCTCTATATTTTTTGAATACTATGGTGGTGGTCGTGTATTAAGAGACCCGATGCTCATGAGAATAAAAGAGGTGGGTGTTTCTCGTTCACCAGATATACAAATCCTTTTACCAGAAAATTTAGGATTGCTCAAAGGGATACAGGTTATAGGTGCATCTGATTTGGTCATTGAGGTTGTGTCTAAAGACAGTGAACGGATAGACCGCATCCAAAAACTTGAAGAATATGAACGTGCGGGTGTCAAAGAATATTGGATTATAGACCCAATTCATGAAGAGGCATTGTTCTATCAACTCAATTCTGAGGGATTGTATGAACGACAAACCCCAAACGAACATGAACGGTATTATTGTGGTGTGGTGAAGGGATTATGGATAGCTATCCCCACCTTATGGCAAAAACCAATCCCAACAGCCAGTGATATATTAGAATGGATAAAAGGGATGAAATCATCTTAACAAGTATTTGGAGATACAAAAAATGGTCACACGCGAGAAAGAACTTGAAATCAATATTCATGATTTGCCAATCGTTGGCAACATCATCGCAGAGAATGTACTCTATGACTTATTTTTGGATACCGATTATGGGGATGTTCATGTGGAATGGGTACACGGAAAGGTGGTTGAAGTGGCAGGGGGAGCAAGTCCATTACACAATAAAATTGTGAATTATCTTTATCTGTTGTTCAGGTTATTCATAGATAGGACGATTAAAGGCGAAATTTATACTGACCCAACCCTCATGTGCGTGGTGTCTGTCGGGGTATCCCGCGCACCCGATATTCAATATCTATCAGCCAATAACCCTGCCCATGTTGAAGAAAAACAAGTCGTTGGTGTCGCAGATTTGGTCGTAGAAGTCGTATCAGAGGGCAGTGAGCGCACAGACCGCATACAGAAATTTCTCGAATACGAAAAAGCAGGCGTAAGGGAATATTGGATAGTAGATTTTCGTAAAAAAGATGCTCAATTTTGGGTTTTAGAAAATGGTCTCTATGAAGAACATTTGCCAGATGAAGCCGGAATTTACCATAGCACCGTCCTAACTGGGTTCTATCTATCTGTAACGACATTGTGGCAAAATCCCCTGCCCGATTCGATAGTGGTTTATGAGATGGTACAAGATATGCTCAAGAAAGACACACCATGAAACTCATTTTTTTAGGCGATAGCCTCACAGAAGGCAGTTATGGCGGGAGCTACCTTGCTCATATCACCAAATTACGCCCCAACGATACCCTCATCAATGCGGGCGTAGGGGGCGATACTGTTATCAACCTAGAACGGCGTTTAGATGATGTGATTGACCAATCACCAGATGGCATATTCGTGATGGTCGGTGGCAACGATGCCATTTCGTACTCACAACCAGATACCCGCCCCTATTATAAACAGGCAAAATCTATCTCCAACGGATTTGTCTCCCCAGAGCAATTTTCGCAGACCTATCGGGATATTCTCACCCGCTTGCAAACCGAACATCTGCCCACATGGGTGGGATTGCCCCCCATTGAATATAATCCGTTGGTGGCACAAACCATGCGTGACTATAACGAATCAGTGGCAGATATGGCGCGGTCTATGAATATCCCCACCCTAGACCTCATGCCCGATTTTATGCCACAACATATCCCAGACCGCAAACCATTGGGCTTGGGAATTATTTTTACCATTGGGGAACGCACAAAAAGCGGATGGTCAGAGTATGACACCACCCAATCAGACGGCAATTTTGCCTATACCTTTGACGGTATTCACCTCACGCCCAAAAGTGCGGTACAATTTGGGGAACGGATTCATCATTTTCTTGGAGCATGACCATTGTTTAAAAGACTCACCTCTCGGTTACAGACCTTTAATAAAACCAACCTCACCCAAACTCAATTATTTGACCAACTCAAAACCGCCCCTAACCATGTGGCACTCATTTTGCTGGCAGAGGCACAAGAACGCCTGTATTTTCAGGATGGGTCTTTGCGTGGCGCAGATTTTAGCGGCGCACAGTGGCAAAAAGGGCGCATGGCAAAAGGCGATTATGAACGGATTATTTTGGCAAATGCCGATTTGCGCGGGATTTATTTGGGGAACGCCAAGCTCAAAAAAGCCGATTTACAAAATGCCAACCTGCAAAATGCCAACCTGCGCGATGCTAATTTTATGGGTGCAAATCTGTCTGGTGCAGATTTCATAGACGCACACATGGCGGGTGTGAATTTGTGTGGTGCAAACCTCACAGGGGCAAATTTGGAGCGCGCCAACCTATGGGGGGTGCAGTTTGATAGCACCACCATCATGCCCGATGGGACTTTTTGGCAACCCACCGAAAATTAATCTAATCCACATTAGATTTTTTGCATGAGACCGTGTAAAATACAGGCAGATAAACAAAAAATTATTTCTTATCTCTTTAGGAGGATAAACCATTGCACGTAGTTACTTTTACGCGCAGTACCCCCGACACTGCGGCTAAAGTCGAAGTCGGGAAAGATGGAAAAGTCGGTTGGGGTGATGCCGCCACAGTCGTCAATCCGTGGGACGAATATTCATTAGAAGAAGCTATTTTACAAGCAGAAAATGCCAGTGGCAAATCCACCGTCATCGCCATTGGCGGTGACATGCACAACGATGCGCTCAAACACAGTTTGGCAATGGGCATCGAAAACGCGATTCGTGTCGAAGATGAGGCACTCGATGCCACCGATAGCCTTGCCTATGCAGTAGCGGCATCTGGCGCGGTGAATAAATTGGGTGATGTGGATTTGGTCATTTTTGGCAAAGAAAGTGTGGATGTCGGCACAGACCAACATGCCTATATGACCGCCCGTAAGTTGGGTTGGACATTGTTGAGCTATGTCTCCAAAATTGTGTCGGTAGATTATGCCAATAAAACCATCACAGTCGAAAAAACCTACGAACAAGGCAAACAAACTGTCACCAGCCAATTGCCCGCCGTCATCACTGTGATGAAAGGCATCAATGAACCCCGTTACCCCTCATTCATCGGCATCCGCAAAGCGGGTAAAGCCGTGATTCCTGTATGGGGATTGGGCGATTTAGGCGTGTCTGCACCCGCCAAAAAAGCCGAAACAGTGGCATTTATGAATTTGCCCCCCAAAGAAGTTCAAGTAGAGATGATTACAGGCACACCACAAGAACAAGCAGTGGCGCTGGTTGAGAAGTTATTGGAGGCGAAGATACTATGAGCGTTTTTGTATGGATTGAAACCTTCAACGGGCAACCCGTCATCACCAGTTGGGAAGCACTCGGCGCGGGCAAAACGCTTGCCGATGGGCTTGGGACAACCGTCACCGCAGTGGTATTTGGCGAAAATGCCTCTGCCGTTGCCAAACAAGCCGCCGAATTTGGCGCAACAAAAGTGGTTGTGGCGGAAGATGCCACCCTAAAAGATTTCCGTGTGGAAGCATACGCATCTCTGCTCACCAAATTGGTGAATGACAATTCCCCCAAAGTCGTTTTGGCTGTGGGGACAAATCGCGGACGCGAATTGCTCTCTGCATCTGCCGCCGATACCGATAGTGGCATGATTACAGAAGGCACAGAACTCGCAGTCAGTGGCGGGACAGTCACCGTCACACGTCCTGCTTATGCAGGCAAACTCATCAGCCAAGCCCAAAATGTGGGCGATGGAACACTTTTCATCACCATTCGCGGACGTGCCTTTAAGCCCAACGCCCAAAATGCGGGTGCATCGGCAGAAATTGTCACCGTCCCTGCCGTGCTGGATGAAGGCGCAATCGTGAGCAAAGTCCAAAGTTTTGAGACAGAAGTTGGCACAGTCAACCTCAATGATGCGGCAATTATCGTATCGGGTGGTCGTGGCTTGGCAAATAACCCAGCCGATGCCCCCGCAGGTGTCGCTGATGCCACCGTATGGAAGGCACAAGATGCTTTTGAAAATGTGATTAAGCCACTCGCTGATGTATTGGGCGGGGCTGTCGGCGCGAGCCGTGCGGCAGTGGATGCGGGATATATCCCCTATGCCCACCAAGTTGGTCAAACGGGTAAGGTCGTCGCGCCCGATTTGTATATCGCCGCCGCCATTAGCGGTGCGATTCAACATCAAGCGGGGATGCGGAATAGCAAGCTGATTGTCGCTATCAACAAAGACGGCGAAGCACCCATTTTCAAGATGGCACGGTTTGGTCTGGTGGGCGATATTTTCCAAATTATCCCTGCATTGATAGCAGAACTCAAGAAAAAGCTGGGCAAGTAGGACAAAAAAATATTATAAGGGCGCATCAAAGCGCCCTTTTTTTATGAGTTGGGTTGTGTTTGTGCCAAAACAACATTGACCATGACATCCACAAATCGGTTTGGTTCTTCATATAAGGGGGTATGACCTGAATTTTCAAACCAGATGAGTTGCTTATGCGGGGCTTGGAGAATGTCATAATACTGCTCCACAAAAACCGTCATTGCATTCATATCCCAACGACCCTCAATAAAATAGACAGGCACATCTAATTGCGGGGCTTGGGTGATGAAGTCTAAATCGGCAATTTGGGGATAAATTATGTTGAATACATCATTTAAGCCACGAACCCAGTTAATTTTATCTATAAAACCATATTCTGGACCCAAAAATGTATCGAATAGGCGGTTATCGCCCTGCCCTTCGCCATTTGCATGGGCATACATATACCCATTTATCACATTCAAATAACTGGCATACGTCCATAGAATCCCATCACCTATATACGGTGGCGCTCCATTTTTGCGGATTGATTCCAACGCTGTTGTGTCGCCCTGTTCTTCAAGATAGGCAAGGGCAAATTCATAACCACGAATATCGTCCTCGGTAGTATTTACCATTTGTGCGCTACCAATATAGGCATGAAAGCGTTCAGGATGGTCTTGAACAAGCCAAATCCCTAAAATTGTCCCCCAAGATTCGCCCAACACATAAATTTTTTCCTGATTAAAGCGTTCACATAAATATTCAGTCAATTCATAGGCATCAGAGACAAATCGCTGTGGTGTCAATGAGGCAATATCCACCGTACTATATGATTTTCCGACACCCGGTTGATCCCAATTGACCACAACGAAATGTTCCTCTAATCCGCCCAATACAGAACGTGTCCAAGCCATTTCACCGCCACCCGGTCCGCCTGCTAAAAATAATAAGACAGGGTTATTTTGGTTATTCCCACGAATCGTTACCCATTGAGCATCACCGCCAAGTGTAACTTGTTCTAAAGAGGCAATGCTATTGGGGATGATATTTCCTTGTGTATCTCGAATAGCAGGGGTATAGGCAAATTGTTGCGAGGCAATCACACCCAATATAAAAATGATGATTATGCCTGTTAATGCCAATGGAATGACAGGCAGTTTGCCATCGAGAACAAAAAGCATCACCACCATGCCAAGCGTCATCACCACCAACAAGATAGAAATGGCTAAAGGTACGGATGTGGCAATGGCGAGTAGCAAAAGTGAAATAAGCGCAATCAGCGTCACTATCGCCTTGAGAATAGCCCGAAGAAATTGTGTTATAAATGATTTTGCTGGTTGTTGATTGGATTTGGAAATATGAGAATTATCTACCATTATCGGTAATTGCGAGGTTGTTGTCATGATACAATGCTCCTAAATTCCCCCCTCCATTCTATTATGACAGATTTGCAGATGCTGATAAGGTGATAATCATCATCTTTTAGGCGTGACTGATAACAGAAAAATCACTCACACCTAAAATATTAAAATGTTAATCCCCTGTGGCTTGTTTTTCCTCTTCGACAATCACCACCGCTTCATATTCGCCTGTTTCAATCGCCTTGATATACTTGGCTTCCAATTCTTGTTTGAATTGGTTGGTATACAGATCATAATAATGACCTTTTTGGCGGATAAGTTCTGCATGTGACCCCATCTCGGCAATATGACCATTTTCGATGACCAAAATACGGTCTGCCTTGCGTATGGTACTCAGACGATGGGCAATCACAAAGCTGGTGCGCCCTTCCATCATGGTATCCATCCCCTGCTGGATGAGTGACTCGGTGAGCGTATCCACTGAACTGGTCGCCTCGTCCATGATGAAAATTTCTGGGTCAGACAAAATTGCCCGTGCCAAACTCAGCAGCTGCTTTTGACCAACCGAGAGCAAAACACCACCCTCACCGACTTGTTCCTCATAGCCCTTATCCAATGTGATGATAAAATCGTGTGCGCCTGCGAGTTTCGATGCGGTTTCGATTTCCTCATCTGTCGCGTTGAGACGACCATAACGGATATTCTCGCGGATTGTTCCACTGAACAAGTGCGGTGTCTGTAGCACCATACCAATCCGTGAATGAATCGCGTGCAGGGGCATATCCAGATAATCTTGCCCATTAATTAACACCTGACCAGCGCGTGGCTCATAGAACCGACACAGCAAATTGACGATGGTACTCTTGCCATGCCCTGTAGGACCCACCAACGCAATCGTCTCGCCAGCGCGGACGGTGAGGTTAAAGTCTTTTAGCACAGGCTTATCGGCTTCATAGTAAAATTCGACATTCTCAAACTTGATTTCACCGCGCAATGTCCCTGGGTCTTTGGCATTGGGTCTGTCTACGATGTCCGCAGGCGTATCCAAAAGGGCAAATACCCGTTCTGCCGATGCAATAGCTTGTTGCATTTGGGCATACACCCGCGCCATATCCTGCACGGGCCACATCATGAATACGATATATGCGACAAATGCCTGAATCGCGCCGATGCTCATGCCGTTGGGGACTTGCAAGCCACCAATCCAGATAACCGATATGACCGCCACCGCGCTAATCATCTGCACAGCTGGCAAAAATAATGACGATAGCCACGCGGCTTTGAACGCCGAGCGATACATCCCGCCCGTGAGTTCATTAAATTCCTCAAGATTTTTCTCTTCACGGCGCACCGCTTTGACCACCCGCACCCCTGTGATATTTTCATTCAATGCACCCGTGATTTTTGAGTTCATCTTCCGCGAATCGCGGAATTGCACCAAAATCCGTATCTGAAACCACATGGCAATGCGAAGCAATACGGGCATCACCGCCATCACCACCAGCGTTAATTGCCAGTTGATGGTGAGCATAAAGAACATCGCTGTAGTGATATTCACAATCGCCCATGTCACATCCAACATACCCCATGTGACCAAATCGGATATACGCGATGAATCGGAAGTCACCCGCGACATCAACCAACCGACTGGGGTACGGTCAAAGTAGGAGAATGACAGAGTTTGCATATGATGAAACATCTTTTTACGCATGTCATATTGCACGCGCTCGCCCAATTGCCCACATAGGATGATAAAGATATACACCAAACATGCCAGCACCATCATCCGCAAACCATATTGGATAAATAGGCTGACGAGTACCTCACGGTTGCCACCGATGATGCCTTCATCAATAATTTGCATACTGAGCAGATTAAACGAGGCTTCGATAATAGACACAATGCTAATCGAGACCATAAAGCCCAACACCCAGCGCCAATAAGGTTTTACCTGTGCCAAAATCCGTAGCACCGTGCCACGATTGATTTTGGTGGTAAATTCCTGTTCTTCAAACTGTTCTGCATCACTAGACATTTGCGAGTTCCTTCTCTAGTTCGTCTTCGATACGGGCTTGTATTTCGTATGTGCGCTTATAAATACCCGGTTGGTTCACCAATTCATCGTGTGTACCCACTTGCACAATCCGCCCTTTATCCAGCACCAAAATTTTATCGGCGTGCATGAGGGTTGTGATACGGTGAGCGATGATAAAGGTCGTGCGTCTGTCGTTCATATCGTGCAGGGCACTGCGAATATGCGATTCTGTCTCAGAATCTACCGCCGATGTCGCATCATCTAAAATGAGGATTCTCGGGTTTTTTAGCAGAATCCGCGAGAGCGCCACCCGTTGTTTTTGCCCACCAGAGAGGGTCACACCGCGTTCACCCACTAGCGTCTTATATCCTTCTGGAAAAGACATAATTGAGTCGTGGATGGCGGCGGCTTTTGCCACAGCAATCACTTCTTCATCACTCACCTGACGGTCTACGCCAAGTGTGATATTTTCACGGATGGTACGCGAGAAGAGGAACGCCTCTTGTTGTACCACACCGACTTGTTTGCGTAAAAAACTCTTGGGATATTGTTTGAGGTCTATGCCGTCGAGCAAAATACGCCCTGTGGTATATTCATAAAACCGCCCCAAAAGTGTGACCAATGTCGTCTTACCAGACCCTGTAGCGCCAAGTAGCGCGATGGTCTCGCCCGGTTTGCAGGTAAAACTAATATCGTGCAACACGGGGGTGTCTTTGTCATATTCAAACATGACATTTTCAAAAATTACCTCACCGCGCAATTCGGTGACAGGAGAAGCGACATTTTCGCCAATTTCTTCGCGTTCTTCGCGCACAATTTCTGCTAAACGGTCATAGGACACTAACCCTTGCGAAATAGCCACAACCAACCGTCCCAATTGACGCATGGGGTTAATGAGCGCCCCAATCATGCCCGCATAAGAGATATAATCGCCAACGGTCAATACACCGTCACTCGCCAAAATTGCCGCCACCACCAACCCAGTGATGAGTTGCGCCCCTGTAATCAAATCGGTGAGGGGCCAATAGGAGGCGTGCAGGCGGAGCAATTGCCGACCACTCTTATAACGGGCGGCGTTGTGCTTTTCAAATTTATTTTCTTCGTATTCTTGACGGGCAAAGGCTTTTACCACGCGCACACCACTGAGGTTTTCTTGAAGCGTGGTAGAGAGTTCTGCTTCACGTTCCTGAAAATCTTCGTATTTCTTCGATATTTTGCGGAAAAAATACACAGACACCAGCGCCAACAGGGGCAATATGAAGATAGACAACAATGCCAGTTCCACATTGAGCGTCATGATAGCGAGGAAATTCACGCTAAAGAGGATAAAAATACGCCCCAATTCGACCAATTCTTCGGCATAAAAGCGTCGTACTGCATCAACATCTGATGTCGAGCGTTGCAACAATTCACCGGTTTGCATACGGTCATGATACCCAAAAGTCAGACGTTGCAAATGGTCATAGACATAATTCTTGATGCGCCACACGACATTTTCGGCGGTGTATGCCGCCCAACGCCCCCGCAAAAAGTTAAAACTTCCTTCCATCAACGCCAAGAATAAATAACCAAGCGCCACCAATGGGATGAGTGAAGCCAAATCTGGGCGGATGAATGTGAAGCTCTGCGCTTCTAAGCCTGCCAATGCGGTCATATTGGTAAATTGTGGCAAGGGACGCAACAAATCATCTATAAACCAACCGATGAGTAAAAACCCACCAGCCCGACCAATTGCCGCCAGCACTAAACTAATAATCGCGCCGACATAATACCACTGATAACCAGACATCATTTTCAATAAACCCACCACCCGCGTCTTTGACGTAGTTATGGCGTGCCTAAAATCGTACATGGGGATACTTACTGTTGGTGTTGTCAAGGTCTCTTGACCTCCTAAGCCGTGTGTAGAACAAAATTATATCAGAATTAGTATATCACAGTTCATGATTTGTTGTAAAGGTCTTTAAGGGGTCAAAAGATGTCAATTTTTGATACTAATGACCAAAAACGAATTATTGATTGAAATTTTTACAATGATTTAATCAAATTGCAAACAGAGATACAAAATATTATTGCATCCTCATTTAATTGAGAGTATGCTTGTTTAATAATGGAAAACCGAAAACAAGTTCATATGATTATCGGCTTATGGAGAACATTCCAATTTGGGAGTATTTTTTAATATTTTATGGCTGACATACGAGCCTAAAGGCTCTAGTACAGCCATTACATCCCTCAAAACGGGTATGTGCGTAATGGCTGACTAGCACGCTAGTGCGTAGGTCAGCCACAAAAGGACACCAAAATATAGATATTGTTAGGAAGCAAGGTGTTTTGACAGGGGCAATAGCTTGCCCTACATCCGAATAAATCCTTTTGGGTTTATTCGGTGTTTAATGCGATTACCCTTATACCCGAATGGTTCTATTTTGCCCATCAGCACGAATTTAGCCAATTCGGTTGCGCTAGTTTTAGGTTTAGGATATTCTAATGATAGATGCCTGTATGGGTATTTATTTATATCAAAAAAATAAAATCGCTAGACTAGAAGGGAAAACACCATGTCCTATCCACCACAGCAACCACAACAACAAGGCGGTTATCCTCAACAACCACCGCCACAAGGTTATCCACCACAGGGAGGCGGGTATCCACCACAAGGTGGCTATCCCTATCCACCACCACAACCACAAAAGAACACCACCATTGCCGTCCTCGCCGCAATCTACATGATTATCTTGTTCCTACTGAGTACCTGTGGCGGGATTGCATCGCTGGTGGCGGGTGGTTTTAGCGCCAACATTGGCAGTGCAGTTAGTTCTATGGAAAGCAGTTTCACCGATGAAGATAGCAGAATTGCCGCCAATACCGCAGTATCTGAAATTAACAATGTGACGGCTGTTGCCACCATTTATGGCGTTATCGGCATCGGCTTGGGCATCGCGCTCATAACCGCCGCCGTTGGCATCTTTATGAAAGCAAAATGGGCATATATGGCGACCATCATCGTCAATGGCGCTTATTTGGCACTTCAGGTCTTTGGGCTTCTGACAGGGACGGCAAGCATCTTAAATATTATTTTTGGTATTTTGTGCCTGCTTATTGTCATCCTGTTTTATACCAGCCAAGATGTCAAATCAACTTTTGGCAGAGCATAATCGCCTGATAGGGGCAGATAACCCACATCTGCCCTTCTCTTATAACACCTCTTCAGAAAATTTTAGCAATTGCTCATCAAGTGTCTGACCATTGCCCCGCGCCCATACCGCCTCAAATGTCTCTGCGCCCCATTGGGTCTTGAGTGTCTCACAGGCTTGTATATATCGTTGCCACTGATTTATCCATGAGCCATTTTGCCCATTGTGAATATATTCCATTATGCTACTCATGCGTATCACATCGGCGTGCGTGGCGAGTCCTTTTTCGGTCTGCATGATAAAATGAAGCAGAATAGTCACCAAGCCCGCATTGGGTCGCCCAGATTCTTTGACGATATTGAGCCGAAAACGCATAAAATCGCGGATGGCATCATAGCGTTTTTCTGCAAAATCAATCATGACATCAATAAATTCCAACGGAATGAGCGAATAATACACCCTAGAGACCAACCTTTTCACAATTTCTTGGCAGACTTTGCCTTGTGCCAAATTGCCAATACATTTGCACCATAAATCTGACCCTCAACATCGCGCACATCCAATGCAAGGTCATAGCCCTTTTGGGCTTTTTCGTATGCCAACTCTTTGTCGCCCAATTGGTAATGTGCATACGCCAGCAACCCATAAGCATGAGATAACCCCGCCCGATTATTGGTCAAGCGGTAAATCTCTTCTGCCTCGCCATAATAGGTCAAAATATCTCTAAAATTGCCCCCCAAAATAGTCACTGTCGCCAAATTCATGATGACATCGGCAGTACGCACCACATCGCCAATTTTACGGCGCAAGGCGAGGATCGACTCTGCGTACTGGCGATGATTCTCGGCATCTTCTGCGATGGTATAGGCAAAGGCAATATCATCCAATGCACCCAATTGCCGTTTGCCCTGTAAATCGGGTTCATAACCTGCCATCAGATTTAAATAGTAGGTGGCATAATCGGCACAAATCGCTTTATAGTTTCCGTCACCTTTTAGCCATTCTTCGGCATATTGGCGCAATAATTCGTGAATATCATAGCGTCCGCTATTGGGGGAGCGGTGGATGAGTGACGCATTCACCAAACTGGTCAACACGCGCAACGATGCCCCCACCGCCTTTTGTGCCGCCTCGCGGGTGAGTCCGCCGATGAATATCGACAGATTCATAAACGCCTGCCGTTCTGCATCATTTAGCAAATTCCACGAATAATCAAACACGGCGCGGATACTCCGATGACGCTCTGGCAAATCGCGCATTTCACTCTCTAAAAAGTCGAGACTTTTGCCAATTTCATCGGCAATTTCTTGCGGATTGAGCATTTCGACCCACGCCGCCACCAACAAAATTACCTCTATTTCTGCCCCCACCAAGCGAATACTGCCAATGCGTTGGGTGAGGTCTTTTTGCAACATGCGCCCCATGAGATCTATCAGGGCGATAGGCGCATCTGGTCGGAGCAATTCCAAATCTGGCAAGGGGTCTAAAAGTAACATTCGCTATGTAATTATAAAAACAGCCCCTATCCCCCCAACCCCTGCGGACGGCATGTAAGGCTTGTCCTTAGTTCATTTCGATACACTGTTCCGCCTTGAAGCCCACTGAAGGGGCTATTTTCACCCAATTTTGAGGTGAAAGCCCGTTTTAGGGTGGATTTTAGCGCCTTTAGTGCGCTTGAGTGCGACTAGCTGGCGGTTTTGAACCGCCAGTGATGCCCAAATGCGGGAAAAAACGGGCAAAAGATTAAAAAACAACTACGGACAAGCCTTACATGCCGTTCAACACTATGAATTGTTGATATGCCACATCATCGTATGGATTTGTTTTCGGTTTTCCATCAGTACCTTCACAATATTAGGATGGTCTAGCTGGCGCAGGGCTTCTGCCTCACGAGTGAATCGTTGTACCAAACTGGCATCGTGGGCAACCGCTTCTGGTTTAAGGTGTTTGACAGCGACCAACGCCCCTGTTTGGGTATCTTTTGCCCGATACACCGTCCCATACCACCCACACCGATTGTCTCTAGTATCTCATAGCGTCCACCGATGGGCATATTATTTTTCCTCTGGCGACTTACTGAAGCCTTGTGAATTCTTGTGAACCGTTTATTGAAGTTTAGCATAGGTGCGTGCTTTTTTCAATTCATCTGTAATTATGCACTTAACCGCATTATTGCATAATTAGTATTAGAGAGATATTAGAGGATGAGAAATAGGTATTGTTATTTATTCGAGGATTTCGAGACCTTGCGATTCGAGGATTTCGCGGACTGCCAAAAGATTGACCATGAGAGTACGTCCACGCCCGCCCAAAACACCATCACGCCGAAATTCGTTGATGAGCAAACTGGCTGTGGTGCGGTTTAGACCCGCCATTGCCGCAATATCGGCTTGGTTAAGACTGGCAGGCATCTGAAACCAATCATCTTGGGTACAACATAAATGACGTGCAAAATTAAGCAATGCACCCAACAACCGCGCCCGGGCATCAACGTGCATAAGGGCATGAAGGCGAGAGAGGGTTTCGCGTTGATAATCGGAGAACAAGCGCAAAAAGACCAAACCAATGCGGGGATGTTGTTCGACCAATGCAACAAAATCAGATTCGGCTAAACGCCCTAAATAGCACCCAGAAAGTGCCAGCGCAGACCCCACCCGAAACCGATATTTACCTAAAAAGAGATGCCCAAAAATATCACCCGCCTGATAAAAACCAATAGGGGCTTCATCGCCACGGGGATTGCCATACGTAATTTTGACCATGCCCGACATCACAAAATATAATGAATCTGCGGGATCACTGAGATGAAAAATATATTGTCCCATTTCAAATTGAACGGGCATAATGCAGGCAGATAGTGCATTAGTTTCTTGCGGGGGAAGTTCATTAAGATAAGCAAAGTGAGTGCTAATTTTCAACATAAATCCTCACATGGGATATAAAGGATATAATCCTTTATATCCCACAGAATGATTGATATAACAGAGTCTTACTTGCGGTCTGATTGCACTTTATAGACGATGGTCAAAATCACACCAAAAATAACATGCCCCATGAGGCTTTGCCATTGCATCTCGCCAATTTGCAACACCATTTCATTCATGCCAAGCATGAGAGGCATAATCACAAGTGCGCCAGCCACCCACAAAATCACCCCATAAACAACACCCACCCCAACCACAACGCCCCAGCTAGAAGGAATACGTGTGGCAACAACACCATAAACCGCGCCAAAAACGATGCTAATAACCATGTGAACCCCAAACCCAACAATGGCGCTATCGTTGCCGATGAGCATACCGACCATCGGCAACATATTCATCATTGCCATCATCATACCAAAAACGATACCGCCAGCAATCCCGCCGATGATGCCACGAATAACCGATGTCTGAATATTTGGTGCGCTTGCAGTTGCAGTAGTCATGTGTTTTCTCCATATCATGAACTGTTCGATTGAAAACACTGTAACACCTCGTAAGCCGATTGTCTGTTGCCTAGACAACATTCATTGTTGCTTTTTGCCAAATTGCCCCAAATTTTTCATCCCCTCTTAAAACAGGTTGTGCTATATTAGAAGCATGTTGAAAAAATGGTCATGCAAGAGGTTATTTATTATGCGAATTGGGACATATGATTATCACGTTTCATGGGAGCGCATCGTCTCTGATGTGTTTAGCCCGCCTGTGGTTTGGGCAACCTTGGCATTTCCGATTGCCTTTCGAGATGCGACCAGTAGCACACAGGGGTTATCATGGGCGCTCACCTATATAGGAATGGTCTGCCTCATTCCGCTCGTATTCATCGGTATACAGGTCAAGCGGGGTGCTATCACCGACTTACATTTAGAAATCAGAGAACAACGCATTGCGCCATTTGTGGTGACGATGATAGGGTGTGTCTTGGCGTTTAGTGTATTGCGCCTTACTGCCGATACCAGCGTCATGCCCGCCTTTGCCCTATTCAGTTTTGTGCAATTGGGGGTGATGTTGGGCATCACCATGATGTGGCAAATTAGCATCCATGCCATTTGTATCGCAGGGGCAACCATCACCTGTGGCATATTGTTTGGCTGGACGGTGGGCATATTGGTCGCACCGCTCATCCTCATTGTGGGGATGGCACGCATCAAACTCCATCGGCACACCCCCGCCCAAGTCGTTGCGGGTGTCCTGATAGGCGCAAGCATGACCATTTTGCTGTTTCAGTTTGTCTTATAGCCGATTAAAACCAAACTCTATCGCATCACAAACACGGATATAATCTTGCCATACCCACGCCTATGATATGATATTCCTAATCAACATGAGATTTTGTTATTTTAGGAAAGATGCGATGGGCTATGACAGATAACGAGGTAAAAGAGTCGCGGGTGGTTTTGCGTGCAGTGCAAGAACACCTCAATTATACCCACCTCACAATGGGCGCGGTGAGCGAAAAAGTTGGGCTGGTAGATGTGTTATATCACCCAGATAGCACCATGCCCGATTTAAATTACATCACCCCACGCAAAAATACCGCGTGGATTCCCACTCAAGACATCGAAAATGGACTGTTACGCTTGGATGAACTCAAACGTAGACGGCGAATTTATTATGTCGAGGGGCTATATTTGCCTGTATTCGCCAAAAGTCTGCGCGAATTGGGATTGCGAGTCGAGCGCGAAATTTCGATTATGACCTATACCATAGACCCCGATGAAACCCTGCCCCGCATCCCATTGTTGGATGATAAACGGTTTGAACTGGTGAATAATCCCCAAGAAAGTGCAGTGTGGTGGTATGTATGGCGCAACGCGCATTATAATGTGGTCACACACGGCATTGAACCCGTGTATATTGGCAAATCATTGCGTGATATTGCGTTAGGCAATCAGGCGGATATTATCCTCTATATGGAGCAATTGCCCATCGGCGTGGCGCGTATCACTTTTCATGCAGAGACGGCACATATTAGCGCACTCGCCGTCATGCACCAATTCCGCGATAGTGATACACTAAAGTTCATCCAGCACAAAGCCATCGCCATTGCCGCCCAAAAGAACAAACGGATTGTATTCACCTCCGGCGAAATCGAAGCAGATAGGCGCATTTGCCGTGAGGCGGGTTTTGTGGATTCTGGGAGCATTGTTTGTTACGCCGAAAATGGCGATACCCACCGCGAGGAGGCTCATGGCGATTCTGTGGGACAGTCTGCATTTTTATACTAACGAAAATCAAGCTACCATCGCAGAAAAAATTAGCTCACATCTTGAAGCGATGGACTACACCCGTTATGACCCGTTCAATGCACTCACGGGGCGCGTCTATGGGCAGGGAATCAAGACCTTTCTCAGCACCCCACACGATAGTTGGTCGCGTTTGATTGGGACATTCCCCCTAGATTTATCGGCACAGTTGTCATCAGACGGATTGGTGGTGCATTTGCATCTCACAGACCAAGATGCCGATGTGCATGTGTTTGTGGATGAAAAACCCAAGCCATTCTCAGCATTAATTCCTCACTTGCGCGAGGGCATGACCGTCACCGATTTGCATAATGCTATTTTGCGAGGCGACCATCCCAAAAAAGTTATTGAAGATGCTATGCCCATGAGTGCTTTGCCCGATGAAATCCAAAAAATGGCGCGTGGGCTAAACCCCAACCAGATGAACCGCATGTTCAATAAGATGATGGGGCAAGTGACGCGGGTCATGGGCGACAAAACGGCTTCTGCGCGGGCGATGCTCGCCCCCACCACCCCCGATTGGTCGAACGGACTCGCCAGTAATATCCGTATTTTTATGGGATGCCTCACTATCCCAAAAAATTGGCATACGCCCGATTTTATCACCTTACGCGATGCGTATATGGCACAACGACGCTATTCACGCAATCCCAATGCGCCAAAATTGCCAAGTGACACAGAGGCGATGAGCGCTGTGCCAGATGCGCTCGCCTATCTGCCAATTTATGGAGGTAAATAGTCATGTCTGCCCAAGACCGCGCCAAGTGGGATGCTCAATATCACCAAAAAACGGGGGATTATCCCGCCCCAGACCCGTTATTGCTCATGTATACCCCGCCACTCACCACCCACAAAAAACGGGCGTTGGATGTGGCTTGTGGCGTGGGACAAAATGGCTTGTGGTTGGCGCAACAGGGCTATGTGGTAGATATGATGGATATTAGCCGTGTGGCATTGCGAGGGGCGCAGGATGAAATCAACAAACGGCAATTGCGGAACACTAATTTGCTCCAAATAGATTTGGATGATACCGATTTTGACGACCAACTCTATGATGTGGTGTGTGTATTTCGGTATCTAAACCGTAACCTATTCCGCAAATTACGCGCCAGTGTGGTCAACGGTGGGCGTGTGATTTATGAGACATTCAACACCAACCATCGGGCAAATAACGCCACGTTTAACCCCGCCTACTTGCTAGAAATAGACGAATTGCCCCTATATTTTAAGGGGTGGGATATTTTACATCACAATGATGATGAGCATATTTCACAAATTGTCGCCGTCAAACCAGAGGGTGGCGTTGACACCGATATTGAAGGGAAATTCGATTTTTAGGGCATATTTTCGTGCCGATTTTTGCGAATTTGCGTTATAATAATCGCATAGCCTGTCACCATATCACGGGGTATATGACCGATGACCAAGCTCAACCTAAAACTCACCAGCAAGCCCATCGTCACCTACTACGCAGACATCACCCAAAAACGTCAAGCAGGATTTTGGACAGAAGGCAATGTATCACCCATATTTGGGACATTGCTAGAGCATTGCGCCAAATCTGCTGGGTATTTATATAATACCGAACACACCACCAAAGTTGGCAAGCGCACCATCCGCTTTGATGCCGCCATCCTCACTCAATTTCATCTCCGCTATGGAGTATGGGAAGCCAAAGACAGCGCCGATACGCTGGATAAAGAAATCCAGAAAAAATTCGCCTCTGGTTATCCCAACGACAACATCCTGTTTCAATCCCCAGACCAAGCCGTCCTCATCCAAGACGGACGCGAGGTCATGCGTGCCGATATCACCGCGCCACAAGCCCTCATAGACATCCTCAACGCCTTTTTTAGTTATGTGAAGCCGGTTTATGATGAATGGGAACGTGCCGTTGCCGAATTTAAAACCCGCGTGCCAGAAATTGCCCAAAAATTAGATGACATCATCGAAAAAGAATATAAAAAGCGGGGCAACTATACCAGCGCGTTTGATACCTTCCATGATTTATGCCGTGTCGCCATTAACCCCAATTTGAGCAAAGACGCGGTAGAAGAAATGCTCATTCAGCATATCCTGACCGAGCGCATTTTCCGCAAGGTGTTCAATAACGATAAATTCAC
>DAOTUO010000094.1:0-9131 GCA_034436595.1 Anaerolineae bacterium
ACTCAACTGCTACTTTTATAACATCATCTATATTGTAGTTCGTGTCTAAAATAGAGTTTTTGTTATTTATATCAGGTTTGAGAACTTTTTTGTCTTGACTGTTATCTAATGGTAAGTTTACTTTATAAACATCAAGTTTTTCATCATCATAGCCCATTATAAGGTGAGTATAATCTTCAGTTAGGGTAAATACATGTTCATCTTCAAAACCCCAGGATTCAGAGTCGCAATGATAAAATTGCCATTTTTTGTTTGGGTTATATATATAAATACCCAAAGGATGCGCGAAAATTTTTTTGTAAATTTGTTCAATATCTTTGCTGTTTGGTGACAAGTATGCACCTGTTTTCCAATTCCATATGCCGATTATACCCGCTTCATCAGCCAAAATTGCAAAATCTCCATTTAATGAGATGGATTTCATATCATTGTTTGTAAGTGAAGATACATCAATGAGGCGAATTATTTCATTATTTTCCCAATTTCTGAGTAACAACTTATCAATTGAATACGATAGTAGCATATTCTCATTTATAGTGATTGTAGTAATAACATTACGATGTCTCCCTGTGAGTGTATTTTGCAGTTTTCCAGTTCGCCAATTCCATATCTGAATATCGCCCATAGATGCGATTGCCAATAAATCACCATCTGATGCCATTGCTCCTGTAAAATGCGTTTGTTCGCCAAATGTGTAGAGTAGTTTCCCTGTTTTCCAATTCCATACATTTATTTCTTCACGCGAGGATGCAATGACAGATTCGTCCCTGATAACGATGCCAAACACAGGATTTTTATGTGTCATTGTATGAAGTAGCTTCCCTGTTTTCCAACTCCAGACTCGTAAGGTTTGGTCTGATGAAGCTGAAATAATATAATCCCCAGTCACAACAATGTCATTTATACGCTCTTTATGTCCCTTTAGCTCATGTATTTTTTTGTACCAATCATCTATATATTCCATACCTTTATCTTCGTCATCCTCATCCTCTGTAATCCAAATCAGACCTGATGAAAGCAACCCCAAAAAAGTCGCATCATCGTCATCATCCAAATTGTACGGATTTACAACTCTAGCACACATAGATTATTCCTACCTTTAATTAAGTTAAATTTTACTTTCATAGTATATTTGTATTATACTGCTTTTTATATTTTCAAAAGGATTTAAATTTATGCCCATTTATCTCCCCACCAACCCCTATCATGGCATCAATGCCCATTTGCATGGTGTTTTGCAGACCATAGAGGATGGTTGGAGTGAATTTCATGGTGGGCATATTTGTCATATCGCGGAAGATATAAATCGGTTATTGCCATGCGCTTATGTGGTCATGCTAGAAAAATCATGGCAATTTAGAGACCTCATAGACACAGAAGAAGCCACTTATAGCGCGGTGGCTATTCGTCAAGTCACTAGCAATAATCAGATAGGGGAGGTGGTGGCATGGTTAGAATTATTATTACCATCCAACAAACGCGGTGGTAGTGGCGAGGCGCAATATCAGCACAAACGCACACAAGCCCTTCATGGGGGGATTGTCCTCATTGAATTGGATTATTTGCATCATTCTCCGCCGATTATGCGCCGTATTCCGAGTTATCCAGATGCTGATGAAGACGCATATCCCTATTATATTAGCCTCACCGATCCGCGCCCCAATCTCAAGGAGGGCAGGCTCAAGGTTTATGGCTTTGGTGTAGATGTTCCCATTCCCACCATCGAAATTCCACTGCTTGATGGGGATAAAATCACAGTCAATTTCGATGCTATTTATCAACGGACTTTTACCAGTTTACGTGCCTATAGCCTGCGTGCCGATTATGACCAATTGCCACAGCCACTCGGGGCATACCACCTACAAGACCGCGAAAAAATTGAGCAGGTCATCAAACGCGCCCACGAAACCACATCATCAGGCTAACATCTATTTTCAATAAGCCTATTCATCAATATCGTGCTATAATTTCTTTGGGCGTATGAGCGTCCTTATACCTTATTTTCATAGGGGCTGAGATGAGCGATACAAATTGGAAAAATGTTTTTGAGCCTGTCGTGTTAGATATTTTGCGGTCAGATGTATTTAACCTCAAACAAGCCCATCATTTTGGGCGACCATTTGTGACTGCCTATCAATTGGCGGTAGCGGTTGAGCAAATTATCCCCGATATATGCCAACAATTGCAGTTTGTCATTGGCGAAAAAACAGCCAACGGCAAAATAAATTTGCCACAATATCTTGCTAACCAGTTATCCCGCGAAATTAAAGAAAATGCTCATTACGAAGTTGAAGGCACATGGTTGTGTGGCACAAGTTTGGTTAGCCTGACCTATTCGCATGACCCCGAAGTCAGTGAAGCCGCGCCCAATTGGGAATATGGCGCATATTCACTCTATCGTGTACCCAAGTAGCCCCCGATGATTGGCATTGCCCAAGCCTAACCAGTCTATCTCGTGATATAATTCTTGGTTGGGGCGCGACTTTGCGCCTCTTATTTGACCTTATAAAGGAATCTACATGGATTATTCACCCGAACAATGTAAGCTGATTTGTGAACTGACCTATCAATATATCCATAAAATGGTTTTGGATGTGTGCAAGGATGCCGATAAAGCCACCCAAATTTTAGGCAGATATACCCCTGCAACCACAGAGGGGCGCAAATCGCTCGCGCAGATTTATCAACATTTTTGCCACCATGCCCAAAATACCGCACATGGCGGTAATGCGATTCGCAAAATTTTTGGCGCTCCGTGGCAACCAGAACGGTATGACCGTTGGCAAACACTCATGGGCTTGGCACAAGGCTTTGACCCGCATCAATTTGCCAAAACATATCCCAACCAAGACAAATTTATCGAGGCGGTGTATCGCGCCTATCGTGAAGATGCCCAAGATAGCTTTACCGAACAGGTAGACGACTATATCATCACCATTTTTGAACTGGGACATTTCTTTGCGACCTTTGCCGATGGTGAAGCAGTCTATGCCCTATTTGACCAAAAATATGCCATCAACCCCACCGCACTCATCCAACACCTACAAGCCATCAGTGGCGTAGAACAAAATGTTTTTTGGGGATTGGACGATGCCCTGTTGCGGAATGCCCTCAAAGAGATGGGCTATAGCAAATATGTCAAAGCCGATGCACATATCAAAGAAATCGCCAAAAAATTGGCACTCTCGCTGTCGGATAACGAATCTTATATTGCCGAAGATGTCGCATTGGTGGCAGAAAAGGGTGGTGTGATGACCCCTTATGAGTTTGATAAATACCTGTTCCTCATCGGCAGTGGCAATTTTTATCAGGAAGAAGATGCCAAACTGAGAGAGGCTTATAAACGCAGAGGTAATAACCAGCGCAAGGAACATTTTGTGAATCTGGTCATAGACAAATTGCAAAAATAACCCGCATTATCGGCTGTTGTTGGTGTCATTGCCTCTCCTGATGACACCTTGCCAATTTGTATCGGTTACTTATGAGAAAACTCAAAAAATTTATTATCTCCCCCTAGATGTGTCATTTATGTTATACTTGTAAAAAATAACATACAAAAGTTTGTTTTTCGGGCGAAGTTTAAGGCAGGTGCTTGTGAGCGATAAAGGTGCATGGTGGCAACGCGGGGTAATCTATCAGATTTACCCGCGTAGTTTTCAGGATTCTAATCATGATGGTATTGGTGATTTGCACGGTATTATCCAACGATTAGATTATCTGTCATGGCTTGGCGTGGATGCGCTGTGGTTATCGCCAATTTTTCCCTCACCACAAGCCGATTTTGGTTATGATGTCGCTAATTACACCGATATTCATCATGAATATGGCACATTAGCCGATTTTGACCTATTGCTCCAAGAGGCGCATCAACGCAATATCAAAATTTTGCTCGATTTAGTCCCAAACCATACTTCTACCGAACACGCTTGGTTCAAAGAATCGCGCTCATCCAAAGATAATCCAAAACGCGATTGGTATATCTGGAAAGACCCAAAACCAGATGGAAGCCTTCCCAATAACTGGCTGGCTTATTTTGGTGGGGCGGCATGGACATTGGACGCGCACACAGGGCAATATTATATGCACAATTTTGACCCCGGTCAGCCAGAACTCAATTGGCGTAATCCGGCTGTGCAAGAGGCAATATTTGGCGAAATTCGCTTTTGGTTAGAACGGGGTGTAGACGGTTTTCGGGTAGATGTCATAGACCGCCTGCTCAAACATCCGCAATTTTTGGATAACCCCATCAACCCCGATTGGCGTGAGGGGGATAGCACGGCATGGAAATATCTGCGCGTCAATAGTGAGCAACAGCCAGAAGTCCACCGTGTGTTGCGTGATTTGCGGACAGTTTTTGACCAATACCCCAATCGTGTGATTGTGGGGGAGATGGATTATGGCTTATCGCCAGAAAAATTAGCCTCTTATTATGGCGGTGCAACCGAAGATGAGGACGAGGGCGACGAAATTCATCTGCCGTTTCACTTTGGCATGATGCTCACCATGTGGGATGCGGGCGCAATCCGCGCACGGGTAGATGCCTATGAAGTGGCGCTCCCGCCTTATGGTCAGCCAAATTATGTGCTGGGCAACCACGATAGTCCGCGTCTGATAAGCCGTTTGGGGGTAGATGGGGCGCGTTTGGCGGCGATGTTGTTGCTCACCTTGCGCGGGACACCGACCTTGTATAATGGCGACGAAATTGGGATGTCCAACACCACCATTCCCGATGACCAAATCCTAGATCCACAAGGGCGGAATAAAGTTGGGTTTAACCGCGATGAATGTCGCACCCCCATGCAGTGGGATAGCTCACCCAATGCGGGATTTAGTGGTGCTGGCATAACAACATGGTTGCCCCTTGCCCCAGATTATGCCCAAAATAATGTCGCCACCCAACAAAATCAGCCAGAATCGTTGCTCATGCTCTATAACCGCCTGTTACATTACCGCAGAGACACTCCCGCCCTCAATTGGGGTCGCTATTATCCTATAGATGGATTGCCAGAAGATTGTTATGCTTTTTTGCGTGAATATGAAGGGCAAAAACGTTTGATTGTGTTAAACTTTGCGGGTGGCAATCGTGAATTGCATTTTGCCGATTATAATAGAGGCAAAATTATTATCGCCACACATGCCCAACGCGAAGGCGAAGCGGTAGATTTAGACCGTATAACACTTGGTGCGTATGAGGGTGTGATTATTGAGTTTGCGTAACAAAGGATAAAAATCTCATGGCAATCAGAACACGACGCGCATTATTATTTATGCCCGGTGATGACCGCAAAAAGATTGAAAAAGGCGCATCCATGAATGTGGATTCGGTCATTATGGATTTGGAAGATGGAGTGGCATTGAGTCGCAAATCCGAAGCCCGTGCCGTGACTTCTGCCGCCCTGCGTGAGATTAGCTTTGGGCATACAGAGCGCCTTGTCCGCATTAATCCTGTGCTGGATGACCCGTCTTTGTGGTTTCATGATATTCAAGAGACCATCGAAGCACACCCCGATGGTTATGTATTGCCCAAAGTTGACCATGCCGAGCAAATTCAGCGTGTGGCGGTTCATCTCACCCGCGCAGAACGTCAATATGGCTGGATGGAGGGCAGTATTCGCCTACTCGCCATTTTAGAGACGGCGCAAGGGATAGTGAATATGAAAGACATTGCCGATGCAGACCCGCGCCTCTCTGCGCTCATTTTTGGGGCAGAAGATTTGGCGGGTGATATTGGTGCAACCCGCACACCCGATGGCTGGGAGGTGTTTTATGCCCGTAGCAAATTGGTGATTTTTGCCAAAGCCAAAGGGCTTCAAGCCATAGACACACCGTTTATAGATTTGGGGACAGATGACAGTATGTTGCGGGCAGATGCCGAACAAGCCCTATATATGGGTTTTACGGGCAAACTCGCTATTCATCCCAAGCAAGTCCCTGTTATTCAGGACGTTTTTACGCCGTCAGAAGAACAAATTGCCCGCGCAAAAGCCCTTATTGCCGCCCATAACGACCATCAGGCACACGGACAGGGTGTTTTTGCCTATGAAGGACGGATGGTAGATATGCCGATGGTCAAATCTGCCGAAGCTATACTCGCCCGTGCCCGTGTCGCAGGCATTGATGTATAAGTCCAATCTATAGTATATTGATGAATTCTCGAAAGGAAATTTTTATGGGAAGCATTGCATTGCCAGAAGATAAAAAAGACCTGTTAGAACGCCCTATTGTGGTGACATTGGTCACATTGATGCCCGATACCCATCCCCAAGCCAACCCGGTATGGTTTAGTTGGGATGGTGAGTATATTTGGGTTAATAGCGCCAAAGGTCGCCAAAAAGATAAGAATATGCGCCAACGGTCTAAGGTTGCCGTTTTATCGGTTGACCCAGAAAACCCATATCGCTACTTAGAAGTGCGTGGTGAGGTGGTCGAAATTACAGAAGTGGGTGCAGTAGACCATATCAATTTTCTTAGTGACTGTTATCGTGGACAGCCCGATTACTATGCTTCCATGCCCGATAGACGTAATATAGAAACTCGTGTGATTTATAAAATCAAGCCGATAAAGTTTATATAGGTGGGGTACTATGTCCGATATTAAGGTTTTGGTCATAGATGATGACCGTAGTTACCAGATTCTCATCACACACATGCTCTCGCGGGCGGATGTGAATTATATTGTAGAATATGTACCAACCTACGAAGCTGGTTTGCAAGCGATTAATCGTGGTGAGCATCAGATTTATTTGATAGATTATGATTTGGGGCAGATTAGTGGTATCCAACTCATGCGCGAGGCGATGATTAAGGGTATTAAAGCCCCTGTGATTATGATGACGGGACAAGTGCGCGAAGGCGTAGATATGGAAGCCATCAAAGCGGGTGCAACCGATTATATAGATAAAGCAGACCTCAAACCTACCACCTTGCAACGTGCCATTCACTATGCCCTAGAGCGTGACCGTGTGGCAAAAGAGCGTGAGCGTCATTCTGAGCAATTTAAGCTGTTGCATCAGGTAGATAATGAACTCACACAAGTCTTGAGCATGGAATATGTCCAGATTATGGCGATGGACTTGGCTGTTCGACTCAGTGGGGCAGACACAGGATATATCGGTTTGTTTGTAGAGGGTCAAATCAAAATCGCGCAAGCCATCGGTGGTTATGGTGATGTCAAAGGTGGTAGCCTTATCTCGATGACACCACTCATCGAAAAAATTCAAGACGATTTGCAACCCCGTCTCATCCTTGATGTAAAATTGGAAAAAGATGATGTGGTGGTGCATCCCAAGACGATTGCCCAAATGTTATTGCCATTGGTCTCGTCTGACCGTATCATCGGCATTTTGAATATCGAGACCAACAAGCCAGAACGCTTTACACAAGATACGTTTGAATTTCTCAAATTGGTCACGGCGCGGGTGGCGGTGGCATTGGATAATGCACGGCTGTATCAGGTGGCACAAGAACGCTATGAGGAATTACAACGCCTCTATACCCAAGTGAGTGATCTTGAGCAACTCAAGACCGATATGATTCGGGTGGCGGCGCACGACCTTCGTAATCCCGCTAGTGTGATTATTGGTTATGTCGAATTAGTACGGCGTGTTTTGGGCAAAGAAGCCGACAAACGCGCTGTGAATTATTTGGATATGATAGACAAAGCCACGCGCCGCATCGAAAAAATCACCAACGATATTTTGTCGCTGGAACGTATCGAAAATAGCAATGTCAAAAAGGCAAAGGTGTTTGACCTCAATAATATGGCGAAAGAAGCCTTTTATGAACATGCCGAACAAGCGGTAGGAAAAGAACAACTGATGTCGCTGGCATTGTTGGAGACCCCATTGATGGTACGTGCCGATGATATTCAAATTGTTGAAGCCGCCGCCAACTTGCTCACTAATGCCATCAAATATACCCCTGCGAAGGGTACAATCACGGTTAAAACTCGTCAAGAAGATGGTCATGCCTTTTTTGAGGTGGTGGATACGGGCTATGGGATTCCAGAAGATATGCAAGGCAAGTTATTTCAGCCATTTTTCCGCGCCAAAACCCGTGAGACCGATGAAATCGAAGGCACAGGCTTGGGCTTGTATCTGATAAAAAGCATTGTGGAACGCTTTGAGGGAAAAATCGTATTTAGCAGTGTCTATTTGCAGGGAAGTACCTTTGGGTTTAAATTGCCATTGAGTGTCTAATCTGCAATGGGGTGTTTGGGACGGCTATGATAGGATGTCGTCCCAAATTTGTTTTTATCCATCTACCTCAACCAAAATATGGCTGGCTATGGTATGTCCGATGATATTTTCATCGCCATCCACCATCACCGTTATGGGACCTTCAAACGGGTCACGATGTTTGACTTGTACCGCCACGCCCAACCGAAAACGCCGATTGAGGATATGTTGCAACATCGCTTCGTCTTCTGCGATGAATTGGCTCACCAGCGCAGGCGTGTTGAGTTCTAGCACATTGAGCGCCACCAAATCTCGCGGGATAATTGTCCCATCCACATCGGGAATGGGGTCGCCATGAGGGTCTATGGTGGGATTGTCGAGTTTGGTGGCAATCGCCTCTATAAAACGGTCGGAGACGGCGTGTTCCAAGTTTTCTGCCTCATGATGTACCTCGTGTAACGCATAACCGAGTTCTTGCACCAGATATAATTCGAGCAGGCGATGTCTGCGTAAGACACGCAACGCCAATGCTGTGCCTTTATCTGATAGCACCATTCCATGATATTTGCGATAATCGAGCAAGCCCGCATCTTCCATACGCCGTGCCATATCGGTCACGGTGGGGGCGGCAATATTGAGCGCCTCTGCCAACGCATTGGTAGAGACACGTTCTGGTGTTTTTTGTTGTAAGCCATATACCGCTTTCAGAAAATCTTCTACGGCTCTGCTGGGGGGGGTATTGGGCATGTGCGCTCCTCCTCATCTCACCATTTTGTAACCTATTATAACATAATTTCTAGCCAGAAAAGTGAGCTATTGTGGCTATCGCCATTGGTTTTTATAGCGTTAGTATTTTGATATATTTTTTCATGTGAAATTGTTATTGAATATGTTACTCTATGAGAGTATGTGGATTGAGTATCAAAAAAATATTCGTGATATTTTCAATGATGG
>DAOTUO010000095.1:0-12126 GCA_034436595.1 Anaerolineae bacterium
AAAATCGGACATGGGGCGGGTGGTCTGCACTATCACCCGAAAGCGCAACGGCTCACCGAGTTTGAGCGTGTCGGTGGGGTTGCCCAGCTCATCTAACACCGCCAATTGTGCCAGACGGGGCGCATCACTTTGCACATCGGCAGGGCGGAGCAACAGCAACAGGCTATCATCGGCAGTTGCCACCTGTGCCAACGGCTTGAGATAATCTTCAATCACCGCGCTAGGCGTGCCATCGGCAATCAGCTGTCCCTTCCTTAGATAGATGGCGCGGGTGCAAAGTTGTTGCACCGTCCGCATGGCATGGCTGACAAATATCACCGTGCGCCCCTCATTGGCGAGACTGTTCATCTTGCCCATCGAGCGCTTGCGAAATTCGTCATCGCCCACCGCCAACACTTCATCCACAATCAAAATTTCTGGATTCAGATGCGCCGCCACTGCAAACCCCAAGCGCAGACGCATCCCACTGGAATAATGCTTGACGGGCGTATCTATAAATTTTTCCACCCCAGAAAATGCCACGATTTCATCGAACAGGCGCACAATATCGCTGTGCTTGAGTCCCAATATCGCCCCATTGAGAAAAATATTCTCGCGCCCCGTGAGTTCATCATGAAAGCCTGTCCCCACCTCTAACAACGCCCCCACACGCCCTTGCATGACCACCTTACCCTGTGTGGGTGCGACAATCCGTGACAAAATTTTGAGCAATGTAGATTTTCCCGCGCCGTTCTCGCCCACAATCCCCAAAATTTCGCCCTGCTTTAGCGTAAACGACACATCGCTCAACGCCCAAAAATAATTATCATCGGCATCGCGTTTTATCAACGGCTGACGAAACGCCCGCAACAGGTCGCCCGCGTTCTGAATCCGCCCGCCACCCCCGCGCCTATATTTTTTGCCAATGCCCATGACCTCTATCGCAAAATCGCTCATATCATAGCACATCCATCAGAGTTGTTTCGACCCGCTTAAAATAATAGGCACCTGCCAAAAATAGGGCAATTGCCACTATGCCCGATAACAACACATTGGCGGGTGGCGCGTCTAATCCCAAAAATGCCCACCGAAATCCCATGACCACCCCCGCCATCGGATTCAGCGCATTGATCCATCCGCCCAGCAGGTTAATTTGATTGGTGTTGTATAAAATCGGCGTGACCCAAAACCCCACGTTGATAATCACCGACAAAATGCGCCCTGCATCGCGGAATTGGGCATCCAACGCGCCAAATATCAAGCCAATGCCGATGCCTGCCAGCATCGTTTGTAGCAGGAATAGGGGCAATAGCACCACGCCCCAGGTGATGTGAATGACAAACGGTGGCGCAACAGCAAACGCAGTCGTGGCAATCAGGCTATCCCCAAACAAGAATGGATGCGGGGTAAACACGCTATGCACCACGATAAAAATCAGCAATATGCCAAAATAAAATAAAAAGTCGAATAGGCTCATGGCGACATTGGCAAACGGCAATATCAGACGCGGAAAATACACTTTTTTGATGATACCCGCGTTCACCGTCAGGCTGGTCATCCCCCCCAACGCGCACGCCGCAAAAAATGTCCATGGGACAAGCCCGCAAAACACGAATAGCGCATACGGCACATCGCCAGCAGGAAAACGCGCCAAAATGCTAAATACGGCGCTATAGATGAGCATACTCACCAACGGATTAATCACTGCCCACAACACACCGAGCAAGGATTGTTTGTAGCGGGCAGTAATTTGGCTACGCGCCCATACCCATAGCAAATCGCGGTATTGCCACACCTCAATCAGGTTGAGGGCTTGCCATCCGCGTGGCGGGGTGATGACGGTGGTCACAATTTTTGACATAGGCTTTTTTTGAGTTGGATAGCGAAGGCTGATGGATTATCCCAAACACTACGGCTAATAAACGGTTAGTTTAGCACCGAAAAAACACCCCTACAAGTGCAAACCGCCCCTACAAGCGCATAAAACGGGCAATTATGGATAAGGCTATGCACTTTTATCCCCACCCCAAAAAATGGTTACGGCGGATTTGCCCTGGCAAGCCCCTACACCCCTACAAATAATTAAGGGTAATCGCATCAAACACCGAATAAACCCAAAAGGATTTATTCGGATGTAGGGCAAGCTATTACCCCTGTCAAAACACCTTGCTTCCTAACAATATCTATATTTTGGTGTCCTTTTGTGGCTGACATACGCACTAGCGTGCTAGTCAGCCATTACGCACATACCCGTTTTGAGGGATGTAATGGCTGTACTAGAGCCTTTAGGCTCGTATGTCAGCCACAAAAAATAAAATATGGTTAAACCTATTTTGATGCGATTACCCTTTGTGTCGTCCCTATTAATGATTTATGAACTCTGACCTCTGAAAGGGCGCGAATGCGCCCGTAGCTCTGAACTCTGAGTGCGCGTGAGGGCACGGTCTTGACCTTTGCCCCTGTTCTTGTTTTTGCTTTTGACCTTGCGCGAAGCGGAAAAAAATTTTTGAAAATGAGGGGGTATATACGGGCTTGCCATGGCAAGCCCCCGCAACCAACCGTAAAAATCGGGCATGACATGTCATGCCCCTACGATACACTAATTTTTTGTGATGAAAATAGGCAAAACAACCCCGTTCACGGGGTTTTAGTGGTACAGACGGGTGGTTCAACGCCCGCCGAAGGGCAAGCACATGATAGATTTGACCTGATATATCGCACTTTTCACCCCTCTATTACATGTGTCGTGGAGTGAAACCCCTGTGGGGAGGGGGGTGGGGATAAATGCGAATATGCTTATCCATAATTCACGTTAGATAATCATTCTTAACCCCATAATTAATCCCCTACGCTATCGGCTTCTCCACATCATTGCCCCATTCTTTCCATGAGCCATCGAATACCGCCCCGCCTGTGAATCCTGCCACGCGCATCGCCAATAAACCATAACTGGCAGATACCCCGCCATTGCAATACAACCCAACACCCGCGCCATCGGCAGTGATACCCATATCGGCAAATTTGAGTCGCAATTCATCTACAGGCAACATGGTATTATCGGCACGAATGAGGTCATTGCGGGGCAAATTTTTGGCGGTGGGGATATGTCCAAAGCGTTTGGCACGCGAGGCTTTACCCTCATATTCGGCGGGTGTGCGAACATCTATCAAGGACAAATTGCCGCCATCTATCCCTGCTTGCACCTGCTCAATGGTCAGGCGTAAGGCATCATTCGGCTTGGGGGTAAATATTTTTGGCGCGATAACGGGCAATTCTGCGGTGATAGGGCGATTTTCCGCTATCCACTTTTGCCAGCCACCGTCCATAACTACCACACCCGCATGACCATAATAATTTAGCGCCCACCACAAACGGGCGGCAAAAATCCCACCAAAATCATCATAAGCCACGACAAGGATATGCTCATCTATGCCCAATTTCCCCATAAAATCGGCAAACGCCTGTGGCTTGGCGATATGCCCCGCGTTGGGACTATCGGGGTCGGTAATATCGTGTACCCAATCTACAAACACGGCATTTGGCAAATGACTGATGTCGTATGCTTCTCGGTGAGCATAATAATGAGGGTGTGGCTCGGTGGGAGATAATACCCGCCCACGAATATCTACAATCCGAATAGTCGGGTCGGTGAGATGGTCGGCTAACCAGTCGGTGGTAACGAGTAAATGATTGGTCATGTGAATTTCTCCTCTACGATTCTGTGATAGGTGGGCGCGGGGCATTGCTAAAATGGTCTACAAATTTCATTTTTTGCACAACGCCATGATACCGTTCTTCTAGGCGGGAATTACGTTGTGGGTCAGATAAATCGAGGCGCATATCAAACGCATCCTCACGGTTATCGTGGTAATAATTGGCGCGTCTGTCTGCTATCACAAATTCATATTTGTGATACAAATTTTGTGCGACGACATTGCTCACCCGCACTTCTAGCACCATATACGATGATTGCGACAAAAGCGCTTTGTGAACAAGCGTGGCAAGAATCGCCTCACCAATGCCTTTGCCCCGTTCATCGGGATGTGAGGCAATGGTGCTAATATGGGCTTCATCGGCAATCATCCACATCCCCGCATATCCCAAAATTTTTCCGCCAATGCTAGAAGAAAATGGGCGCACAAAGCGTCGCCATCCCGCACTAGCATCCAATATCATCTGCATCACCAGCATATGGCTACTGGGGGCTTTGCCCACCTCATACGCATACGATTGTTCAGACCATGCAGGCTTAAACGATAGGCGGTCAATCACAGCCACTTCCCGAATATCTGTGAGGGTCATATAACGTAAAACGGCACTCATTAGGCAGATTCATCCTGCATATAAAGCGGGGCTAATTGGGCAGAATTAAAAACCGATTTATCTTCTGTGTGGCGCAATTGTTCCCACGCATAATCTGCCAAAAATCCTGCACGGCGCAGGCGTGTGGCGGGTGTGGATAGGCTAATTTGTTTGCCATCGGCAATGGCTTTATCCAAAATTTCACGCCCATAGGCATTAATTTCACCTGTGATGATTGCCGCGCCATCCAGAGTATCTATCAACGCTTCCCATGTCATGAGGCGCGGATTAGCATGGCTTTGCCAATGCCCTTTTTTCCATCGATAGCTGTTAACAATCACACGCCCACGCCCCGCCTGCACCACCGCCACCAAACCCGTATTGGCTTGATGTTGCGCGTGCGAATACGCAAGTAGGTCGAGTGTACTCATCCCGACAAGGGGCAATTGATGCGCCCCAGCCATGCCTTTTGCCAACGCCACACCAATTCGCAGACCTGTATATGACCCAGGTCCAATGCTAACGGCAAGCGCGGTGAGGTCTGCGGGAGATGTTTCGCATAAGTGAAATAATTGGGCAATGGCAGGTGCAAGTTGAACGGTGTGTTGATTATCACTTTGCCATGTTTGTTCCATAAGGACGGAATCGCCATTATGCAAAGCAATGCTGATATAACGGGTGGCGGTATCAATAGCTAATAGCATAGTTATGCCCCAAAGGTGGCTTCACGAAATTGTCTGATAAGGTCGAGGTAACGCGGATTATTGCCTTCAAAGATGATATTGCGTCGTCTTTCGTCTAGGGCGCGGAGTTCAATCCATAGGCGTTGTTCTGGCAGGACACTTTCGACACGTTCTGCCCATTCAATGATAAGAATACCTGTGCCATCGAGCAAATCATCCATGCCAATCGAGACCGATTCTCTGGGGCTATTGAGCCGATAACAATCCAAATGATACAAGCGTTGGCGGTCTTTTTCGCGCCGATGCTCATGCACAAGGTTAAAGGTTGGGCTGGTGACGGGGTATTGTGACCCCCATCCTAAGCCGATGCCACTGGTGAACACCGTTTTTCCTGCGCCCATATCCCCCGATAGGCAGACGATATCGCCTGCACGCAATAACATGCCCAATTTTGCCCCATAACGGCGGGTTTGGTCTTCACTGTGGCTGATGATATTCAGTTCATCAGGTTTGAGGATTGCCAAAGGTAAATTCCCCTTATAATCATAACAGAATGGTTATAAATTATAGCGGTTTTATGGGGCAAATTAACCCCGATTTTTTGCTAAAATAGGCTAGTATTCTCCAATAACCATGAGGAGCATGATATGACCAGCGCCAAAGCCAATCCCAATCAACGCAAAGTGATGCGTTCTGTGGCACTTCCCGCCGAACATGGTGGCTGGGGCTTTTTGATTGAACCCATCATTTTAGGGTTATTGGTGGCATTTTCTGGCGCGGGGATTCTCTTGGCATTGAGCGCATTTGGGATATTTCTGATTCATCAACCCCTCAAAATTGTCATCAAAGACCGCATCAAGGGCAACCGTCCCCCACGCACCATTTTGGCGGAACATTTTGCGCTGGGGTATGGGGCGTTGGCAATTATCCCCTTTGCGTTGTTATTATTTTTTGTGGCAGATAAAACCTTTTTGCTCCCCCTATTGCTGGCACTCCCATTTGCGCTCGTTCAATTGTGGCACGATGCCAAAAATCAAAGCCGAAAATTAGCACCAGAGATATGCGGTGCAATCGCACTCGGCGCAATCGCCCCCATGATTGCCCTTTTGGGCGGATGGGCGTTTATACCCGCATTGGTGTTATGGCTATTTTTAATGGGGCGCATCATTCCATCCATTTTGTATGTACGGGCGCGGTTGCGCTTGGAACGGGGAAATATCATCCAACAAAAACCCGTATGGCTGGTACATGTGTTAGCGGTGGTGATGGTCATCGGGTTTGCGATTCCACGCGCCATGCCCTATTTGGGTGTGCTGGCGATGGTCATACTGTTGGGACGCGCCGTGATTGGGTTATCAGATTATCGCAAACCGCGTCGCGCCCCTATCATCGGTTTTCAGGAAATCGGCTATGGCTTACTCACCGCAATATTAGGTGCGCTTGGCTATACGCTTGGCTGGTGATTTATTTCCCCTGTGGATTATATTCTTCTGCCATCATCAAGATGGTATGAGCGAGTTGTCGCAATTCTTCCCGCAATTCAAAAGGCTTTATCACCGTTATCGGACATTCAAGACCGACTAAAAAACGCGCCACCCATGCTAAACTCTCGGCACGCATGGTCAGTAAAACCCCGCCGTCAACATCCTCAAAAACACCCACTGCCCGCGAAATATGCTGTACTTTTTGCAGGCTCGTTTTTAGCAAGACTTGCACAAGCCAAACATCTGGCAACATAGAAATCTTTGTGAGCAAATAGTCGAGTGCATCAAAATTTGGTGGGGCTATAAAAGATGTTTCTAGCAATTTGATTTTTGCCACACGATCTAAACGAAATATCCGCAAATCTGCGCGTAAATGGCAATATCCAACACCATACCAGAACCCATTATGATAGACCACGCCATAGGGGTCTATTACCCGTGCGGTTGTATCACGATTACTCGCTTGATATGTAAGCCATACCTGCCGGTGCTGATAGGTGGCAATACTCATGATACTAATTATCTCATCGGGTGATGCTTCCGAAATTGGGATATTCAAGGTTAAAGACCTTTGCAATGCACATGCTTGTTCACGCAGTTCATCAGGCAGTACACGCTCAATTTTCGTGGTCGCACTTTCAATCATTATGATACGCGACATACCAAGTTGTCGTACTGCCACCAAGCCCAACATAACTGCCAGAATTTCGCCATTTGTGAACATCAGTGGTGGCAACCGAAAACCGGATCGTAAATAATAATTACCAAAGCGACCTGTTTCACTCTCAACGGGAATTCCCATATCGCGTAGCATCGTGATATAACGGCGTACACTCCGAACATCTACCTCTAGCTTCTTTGCCAATTCAGGTCCGCTAACACCAGAGGTTGACTGCAAAATTTCTAATACGGTCAGTAAACGGGTTGTTGGACTATACATAAAAACCAGCCTTTATTAAAACGTAATCCCAATAGCGAAACTCATTTGAATAAGGACTGATTATAGCCTCGTTCAAGAGGATAATGAAGCTATTGAACTGGATTTCACATCAGAAGGAAAACACCCCATGTCACAAGAAGCCATAGAAAACGATATATCACACGACTTTGATTTTTTATTCGGCAGTTGGCACGTTGAGAATCACAAACTCAGCAAGCAATTACAAGGCAATCTTGAATGGGAAACATTTGAAGCGACACAAACGTGTCTACCCGCGCTTGGTGGGGTTGGGAATACAGACCAGATGATTGCCCTAGATGGTACGCCCATTGGGATGTCACTACGCTTCTTTAACCGAGAGATACAACAATGGTCTATTTATTGGGTGGGTTATCGTGATGGCGTGATGCAACCACCGGTCATCGGGAATTTTAAGGATGGGGTTGGCATATTTGAAGGTAATGATATATGGAATGGCAAACCAATCATCGTGCGCTTTGTGTGGACGATGATCAATACACAACCACGTTGGGAGCAATTCTTTTCATCCGATGATGGGCTAACATGGGAAAAAAATTGGGAAATGAACTTTACGAAAATCGGCAATACTTGAACATAAAAATATGTGGTGGTTTACCATAGTCTGGTAAGCCACCACACAACTCTATCGGTTTTATGGAAGATTTATCATTCGGAGATTTTATTTCCCCTGTGGATAATGGGCGCGGGGTTTGTTGATGGTCATGCCCAATATCATCGGCAAAATACCCAATACGATGCCAAATAGCAAGATAAAGTCGTATCCGCCGAACAGGTCGTATGTCCAACCAAAAATCCAGGGACCACTCGATGAACCAAAAATCAGGAAGGTGGCGGTGAATCCGCGTATCGCACCCAAATGCTCACGCCCAAACATCTCTGCCCAAATGTTGTTATCCAAAATCCCACCAAGCGCAAACACGATGCCAAATATCACCGCATACGCCCACACCATCCACATTTCACGCATGGTCATAGCGAGTGTGAGCGTGGTTATCATCAGCGCAATCTGAAGGCACATCATCCAACTAAGGCGGAATCTGCGGATAGTACGCCCCACCACCAATGTCGTAAACGCATTGACAATCGCCAGCAAGCCATAGGCAGAAGCAAATGTAGCGGGCGAATGACCTTGTGCGCCAAAAATCGAGACTTGGTGTAAGACTAAACCAGACCCCCACGCCGCAGAGAAAAATCTGCCGATGACAAACACCCAAAAAATGGGCAAGCGCCGTGCCTCTTGCAATGTCCAATTGTCTTCTGCCGACACAGGGAATAATTCGGCGGTGGTCATCATTGCCTCTGGACTCATAACAGGTGTCGCATCTGGCAACAAGCCAAATTGCTCTGGGCGGTCACGCATTAACCCCCACCACAGGGGTAAAAATGAGACGGCAACCATCCCCGACAAAATCACCCATGTCCAACGCCAACCCACACTATCTATCATCTGTTGGAGCAGGTGCAAATATTCGGTTTGAAATAGGGCAAAGACCACCAATGCCAGCCCAATCACCCAGCCCCGTTTGACCCGCCACCATTTGCCAAGTGCGGTTGTTCCGACCAATATCATCGCACCATGCCCCAATGTCCGCATGGCGATAAAATTAAGCAAAAGTGTGAACGGTCCCATCACCAATGCCGATGACATCAGCGCAAAAACAAATAAAATCCCTACCACAAACCCCACTAGCCGACTACCACGCCTGTCTATTTGCCGACCAACCCATGTGAGGGTGAGCGCGGCAATAAATGTCCCTAAACCAAATAATCCAGAGACAGTTTGACGGTCAATAGCAAAATCGGTTATATAATGGTCAATGAACAACGAATAGCTAAAGGCTTGTGCAGGGGCAGACGCAACGATACCAACCGTTGCGGCAATCCAAATCACCCAGCCATAGAAGAAAGGAGCGCGGTCTACAAGGCTTCTTTGTGGCAATGCGCCTATGGCGCGAACCTGCGTGGTCATAAATGGTTTTCGTTTTCTGTGAATTTAGGGGTGTTATCCCCGCATATCCAATAAATAGAAGCGACAATTTTTATTATACAAGACGAGTGTTTTTTGAATGGCATTATTAGGACTTAACCCACATAAGCGGGTAGAACGGTTTGATATAGATGAAAATCCCCCCATTTGAGCTAGAACGATTTTTTGTGCCGTATGAATTTAGCACCAAATATTTACTCGGCAGTTCCGATTGTCAATCTATGAGCATCAACGACCTGTTGGCGTTGGATGCAGATGCACCAAAAGCCTTTGGCGAGGTATGGCTTGGCTATACCGAGTATGAAGGTGCGCCAGAATTGCGAACAGAAATCACCACACTCTATCAAACAGTCTCCCCCGCCCAAATTTTAGTGTTTTCTGGCGCAGAAGAGGCGATTTTTGCCTATATGAACACGGCAGTCGGCACAGGGCGACCATATTATCGTTCATGCTCCTGGTTATCAGTCGTTATACGAAATTGCCCGTAGCAATGGTTGTGAGGTGTCTTTTTGGATGGCAGATGAATCGCAGGGGTGGGATTTAGATTTGAATTGGCTAGAAACCAACAGCCGCCCCAATACCCGTGCGGTGGTCATCAACACCCCACATAACCCCACTGGCTATCTGATGTCCCACGAAAAATACATGGCGCTCATCAGCATTTTGCGGGCGCGGGGGATTGAACTCTTCTGCGATGAGGTCTATCGCGGATTAGAGCATGATGAGAAAGACCGTTTGCCTGCCGCCTGTGATGCCTATGAATTGGGGGTGTCGTTGGGTGTCATGAGCAAAACGTATGGCTTGGCGGGATTACGGATTGGGTGGATAGCCACACGCAATCAAGCCCGTTATGGGCAAATGGCGCAATTCAAAGATTATACGACCATCTGCAATAGCGCCCCTAGCGAATTTCTGCGCTTCATTGCCTTGCGCCACCGCGAAAAAATCGTGCAACGCAATTTGGGGATTATCAAAAATAATATGACCCTACTCGATGATTTTTTTGCCCGTCACGCCCATCTCTTTGAATGGCATCGCCCACATGCGGGGTCGGTGGCATTTCCGCGCCTCAATTTTGATGTAAATAGCGAGGCATTTTGTGTTGATTTAATCCATACGCGGGGCGTGATGCTTTTGCCTAGCACTTGCTTCTTTTTGGGGGATAAGCATTTTCGGATGGGGTTTGGTCGGGCAAATATGCCAGAGGCACTCGTAGAATTAGCGCATTATTTTCGTCATGCTGAGTAATATAGCGGGTTTTACGCCTCTATAGGCAAAATTCCGAATAAATTGTTATCTCAAACGTTGGATTATTGTTGGTGCAATTTGATAAAATGAGATACACTTATACAGACAATTAAAGCATAGAGATGTTTTTATGGATACAAACCACATTTATCATAACAGTTTCGGGGAGGTGGCACCGTGAGTCGTTTTGGAAATAAGTATGTGATTGGTCTCACGGGGAATATCGCCGTAGGCAAAAGTGTCGTAAGACAGATGTTGCAACATTTAGGTGCATACACTGTAGATGCAGACGGCTTAACCCATCAGGCGATGTCTCCTGGTGCGCCTGCCTATAGACCAATTATCGAAACATTTGGACAAGTCATCTTAAACCCCGATAAAAGCATCAATCGGGGGATGTTGGGCAATATGGTCTTTGGCAATCCTGCCCTGCTCGCCAAACTCGAGGCGATTGTGCATCCTGTGGTGGGGCAAGCCATCAACACGTTGGTGAGCCGTGCCAAACAACCGATTGTCGTCATAGAAGCCATTAAATTGGTCGAGGGCGATTTGGGCAAGGCGTGTAATGCCATTTGGGTGGTAGATGCCCAGCCAAAATCACAATATGTCCGCCTTATCCAGAAACGTAAAATGAGCGAAGATGAAGCCAAGCAACGTATTCTCTCGCAAAATTCGCAAAAAGAAAAACTCAAATCTGCTAGTGTGGTCATCCACAATGACAGCAATCTTGAAGAAACATGGAAACAGGTTCAAATCGCATGGAACGCCATTCCGATGAATGTTGCGCCAGCACCCACCCCTGTGCCAACACCAAAACCCGCCTCTGCGCCTCAATCTAGCGCCACCAGCCCCAAACCTGCGAGTGCGCCATCCCCTACACCACAACCCACCGCCCCAAAACCAGTCACATCCCCACTAGGGACAATATTGGTCAAGCGCGGTATGCCCAACAATGCGGAATTGATTGCGGGATATTTATCACGCGCCACTGGCAAAAATATCAGCCGTGCCGATGTGATGATGAATTTTGGTCAGAAAAGTTATATGCTGGCAGAAAACAACGGGCGGATTATCGCCGTTGTTGGGTGGCAAGTAGAAAACCTCATCACCCGTGTGGATGAAATTTATATAGATGCCATCCCAGAACGCCCACAGACGGTTTATGCCCTCGCCCAACGGATAGAAGACGCCTCTAAAGAATTGCAAAGTGAGGTGAGCTTTGTCTTTTTATCCAACAGCACCGCCAACGAACTCGGCAAATCGTTCTTGGAAGCGGGCTACGAAATGACCGATGTAAAGGATATAAAAATCCCCGCATGGCGTGAATCGGTGCAAGAGGTCTATAGCGATGGTATCATCATCTTGACGAAAAAATTGCGTACCGACCGTGTGCTAAAGCCTATCTAGCCCAGAATCTTTTTTATAAATACAGACAAAAGCAGGGTACTTACCCTGCTTTTT
>DAOTUO010000096.1:0-9663 GCA_034436595.1 Anaerolineae bacterium
AATTAACCGCTGTGCCATTCACCAATTTTATTCATCCAGATGATGTGCAACGCACTAGCGATGAAGTGAATTTACAACTGGCGGCGGGTCATAAAACTGCCTCATTTGAAAATCGGTATCGCACTAAAGCAGGCGATTATCGCTGGCTCTCTTGGCAAGCGACACCCGATTTGGAGCGCGGTGGGATTTATGCCTTTGCCCGCGATATCACCGAATCGAAGCGGGCAACCGCAGAAATTGAACATAGCCGTAACCGCTCCGAAATTTTGGCAAATACCAATGCACGGTTGTCTGCCGCCCAAGTGGAAGACGACTTCTTAGAAGCCCTAAGCTATGTGGTTGAAAAATATGGTGTGAGTTTATCGGGTCTGTCTTATGTCTCCAGAACACCAGAGGGCTTCCTTGCCTCAGATGCCATTGCGTTGCGAATGGGAGACACTCCTATCCCAGTTAGCACATTACCAATGACCTACGTCACAGAGGTAGAATATCCACTACTAGGGTTCATTGCCCAAAATACAGGTCAAGTGCTATTTATCGAAGATATGAATGACCCCAGATTAGACCAAAATATGATTGGATTTTTTAACACCGCCAATATCGCCTCTATCGTAGCTTTCCCATTGCGGTCGGGTAATGAATTGTCGGGTACATTGAGCTTTACATGGGATGTGCCGCGTGTCTTTGATGAAGATTTCCGCCAGATTATGAATGCTTTGCTACCGGTTGTATCATCGGTAGTGGCTAGTCGCCAATCGTATCTCGCAGAAGAAAAAGCACGGCAAGAGAATCAACTCCGCGCCCAACGCCTAGAATCAGTAGCGCGTGTGAGCGCCGCTACCACCACCGTGTTGGTGCTAGACGAATTATTAGACCGTGTGACCAATCTTACCAAAGAAGAATTTGAACTCTATCATGCTCAGGTGTATTTGCTAGATGACAAAGAAGAAGCCCTAAATGTGGTGGCAGGCGCTGGTGATGCAGGCAAGTCATTGGTTAAGGCTGGTCATAAGATTAGTCTCACCAGTGAACGGTCTTTGGTGGTACAAGCCTATAAAAACAATCGGGCTGTCATTGTGAATGATGTGCAAGCAAATCCCAATTTCTTGCCCAATCCGCTTTTGCCAGAGACTCATTCAGAAATGGCAATTCCGCTGGTAGTTGGCAACCGTGTCTTTGGGGTGCTAGATTTGCAATCGGAACAGGTTGGACGGTTCAATAATGAGGATATACAAATTAATACCATCCTCGCAGACCAAATCGCCATCACCATCCAGAACGCACAATTCTTTGCATCACTAGAAGAACAAGCCAGTCGTGAGCGTGAAATTGCCGATAAATTGCGCGATGTTGATCGCCTAAAATCGCAATTCCTCGCCAATATGAGCCATGAATTGCGGACACCACTTAACTCGATTATTGGCTATTCAGAAGTATTGCTCGATGGCGTAGATGGTAAACTCACACCCGATGCCGAAGAAGATGTTGCCGCCATTCACAACAGTGGCAAGCACTTGCTGGCGCTCATCAACGAAATTCTCGACCTCGCCAAAATCGAGGCAGGCGAAATGCGACTAGACCGCAAACCGCTCGATTTGACCGCCTATATCAAAGAGATTGTCCAGACCGCGCAAGTCTTGGTCAAAGACAAGCCTGTGGTCTTGGAGATGGTAGAAGAGACCGATATTCCACCCGTTGCGGCAGATAGCATCCGCCTGCGCCAGATTATTTGGAACTTGGTCAGCAACGCTGTGAAATTCACCGAATCGGGCAGTGTACGCATCCACCTCAATCAACAGAGTGATAATAGTGTCGCGGTGATTGTGAAGGACACAGGTGTCGGCATTGCATCAGACAAGGTTGACGCGGTGTTTGCACGGTTTAGCCAAGTAGATGGCTCATCTACCCGTCGTGCAGGTGGCACAGGCTTGGGACTCACCATCACCAAACAATTGGTTGAACTTCATAATGGCGAGATATTTGTCGAGAGTGAACTCGGTAGCGGGTCTACCTTCTGGTTCACACTTCCCATTCACGAAAGTGAAACAGTTAATGAAGGCAAGAGTGAGGCATAATCTGCGAACCACCAACGATTCATATTGATAACATAAACACCATAAGGGTGCAAGCAGTTGCACCCTTATATTCATCTCAATGAAAGAGGCTATATGACAAATTATTTCACGAAGGTTGTTTGTTTGGAGTGTGGTCACGAAATGCCCGCCGATATGACATTAACAACCTGTGAAAAGTGCCAATCTGGTTGGTTAGATGCCCGCTATGATTATGATGCGGTCAAACCTCAGTGGGAAAACGGCATGAGTGGGGTGCGCTCATTATGGCGCTATGGGGCGCTTTTGCCCATCACGGTTGCCAACCCAGAAATATCACTCGGAGAGGGCTATACACCTCTGGTACGGTTATATCAATATGAGCGTATCTATGGGCATGAGGGCATTTATATCAAAGATGAACGCCATCAGCCAACCAATTCGTTCAAAGACCGCCAAGCATCTCTGTCTGTGACAGCCATGCACCAACAAGGCATTACCGAGTGTGTGTTGGCATCTACAGGCAATGCGGCAGTAGCCTATGCCGCCTATTGTGCGCGGGCAAATATCAAGCTATGGCTGTTTCTCACTAGCCTTGTCCCCAACGAAAAAATGCGTGAAGCCGCCCTTTATGGCGCAGAGGTGGTGAAGGTCTCTGGGACGTATGATGAGACGAAAAAAATTGCCGCCCAATTTGCAGAGCGCAAAGGGGTTGTTATGGATAAGGGCGCACGCACCGTCCCTAGCAAAGAGAGCATGAAAACACTCGGCTATGAAATTGCGGAGCAACTCGCCCTAGAACGGCATCCCGATGGCACGACCAAATGGCTCGCACCAGATTGGTATATTCAAGCGGTCAGTGGTGGCATTGGTCCCATTGGGGTCTGGAAGGGGTTTCAGGAATTATTCGATATGGGGCTAATTGATAAAATGCCAAAACTCGGCATCATTCAAGCCGCAGGCTGTGCGCCGATGGTGATAGCATTTCATAACAATGAGCCAAAAGCCACTGCGGTTGTGCCAAAAACCCTTATTCATGTCCTCGCCACTGGCGACCCTGGCCACGCCTATAACCTGCTCTATACGGCGGCAAAAAGCAATGGTGGCACGATGCTCTCTGTGGAAGATGGCGACACCTTCCAAGCCATGCGTCATTTAGCCTCTCGTGCAGGCATTTCGGTTGAACCCGCCACCGCCGTTGCCTTTGCGGGATTAGATAAAATGTTCGCACAAGGACTTATCGCCAAAGGGGAGACAATCGTCATCAACTGTTCTGGTCATACCATGTCGGCAGAAAGCCATATCTTGGGCGACCAATATGACCGTTATGTCCTCGACCTAACCATAGACCCCACCGACCATACCAACAGTCCAAAACAAGATGGACTTGGGGCGGCATTGCAAAATTTGGATGAACAAGTGACGACAGTCGTCATTGTAGATGATAACCCCAATGACCGCAGACTCATTCGGCGGTTGCTCCAGAGTTATAAAAATTATCGTGTCTACGAAGCACCCGATGGTGCAGAAGGGTTAAAGGTCATCATAGACCGCAAACCCGATTTGGTGGTGTGTGACCTGACCATGCCCGTGATGGACGGATTAACACTTTTGGAACGGTTGAAGAAAAATCCGATTACCGCCAATATCCCCGTGGTGGTGGTCTCTGCCAAAAATCTCTCTGAACAAGACCGCAAAACGCTGGATGATTATTCCGATTCGGTGTGGACAAAAGGCGGATTCGAGACACGCCAATTGGTAGACCATGTGGTGAATGTCTTGGGACATACCCCTGTGACCAATACCATCCAACCATCCAAAACACCAGAAACACAAACCGCCGATACCACCACAAAAAAACAGGGGCAACATACCATTGTCATCATCGAAGATAACCCGCTCGATTTGCGCCTCGCCAAACGGATGTTGGCAACCGCCAAAGATGCCTATTATGTCATTGAAGCCGCCACCGGACGCGCAGGGCTAAAAGCCATTTATACCTACCATCCAGATTTAATCATCCTAGACCTGATGTTGCCCGATTTAGACGGATTTGCCATTTTAGAGACGCTCAAAAATGATGTGAACCTGCGCGATATTCCTGTGATGGTCGTCTCTGCTAAATCGTTGGATGCGGAAGAGCAAAAACGCCTGAATGTGCATATCAAAGTCCTATTAGAAAAAGCGTCATTAGACCGTAAGCAATTGTTAGATTTAATCAAAAATGAATTGAGTGAATAATGAGCCTCATTGTGGTGATAGAAGACAACATAGATAATAGCCGTATGGTCGCAAAATTACTCCGTGTGGCAGACCATAAGGTATTAGTGGCAGAAGATGGCGAAACAGGTCTCACCACTGTTTTTGAACATCACCCAGATTTGGTGCTGATAGATTTGGGCTTGCCCGATATTGATGGTCAAACAATTATTGCCCTCATCAGACAACAGCCAGAACTCGCCAATATTCCTATCATCGCCTTCACCGCTTTTCCACCAGATACCGCACAAGCGATGGCAACCGCGTATGGGTGTCATGGGGTCATCACCAAACCCATAGACACCCGCGCCTTTGTGGGACAAATAGAAGGATTTATTGCCAAACCAATTTCGTAATTGGGTGTAAAATAAATTTATCTACTATCCACCCAGATTGAGAAGGTTTTATTTTGAGTAACCCGCGACAACCCACTGCGCGACTAAAATTTATTGACGCGGGTAATCAACTTGTCCCCACATCTGGTTACACTTATGCAGAGCTCGCAGAAATTTATAATCAGGCACGGGTAGATTATATTGTCCCCATGCCGATGAATAGCAAGCGGATGCAAGAATATGTTGTGCATTACGATATATCGCTCAATGGCTCGGTGGTCGCTATCAATGAAGATAGTTTGCCGTGTGGGGTGGGTATGTTGGGTCTACGCGAGGGACGCAGTTGGATTACTCGCTTGGGGGTAATTCCAGACCGCAGAAAACATCATATGGGGCAAGCCATCATGGAATCGCTCATCGAGTCTGCCCAAAATCATCGCGCCAAAACGATTCAACTAGAGGTGATTGTCGGCAACGACCCCGCCCGCAACTTATTTGAAAAATTGGGATTTATTACCGCCCGTGAATTATTGGTCATCCGCAGACCGCCAAACACCCTCACACCTAATTTGGCGTATGATAGCATCGCACCCATTCCTATTGCCCATGGAGACATACGTACTGTCCTCGCCTCACGCACCGATACCCCCTCGTGGATAGAGGAAAATCAATCGTTGCTCAATGCAGGTAATTTGCACGGATTGCGCGTGGCTACCGATGATGGTGCATGGGGATGGATTGTTTTTCAGCGTAGCCCATTTCAACTCACACATTTTGTCCTCAATTATAGCGATGATTGGGTGGCGCGGGCGCTCCTCTATTACGTACATAAAGAATATCCCCTGCAAGACACCAAAATCGAAAATGTGGATGTGCATGATAGCCTGTGGCAAATTTATCAGCAGATTGGCTATCTGGAAATATTTCGTCGGACAGAGATGATTTTGGATTTGAAGTAAACCGATTTATTTTCTATAATAGACTGGAAACGATACCAACTTAAATTTAATCAGAACAGGGTATAGGTTATGTCTTCTACCAATTGGCTTCATGATGAGGCACAAATCGCACTAGAACGGCTATTACCACGCATCACCCCGCTTTTTGCCGATAAGAACATCCTCTATGCCCAATTTTTAGCCCGCGCACAGCGCCACTTTCCACTTGCCTTTGAAAATCTATATAAGGTCTATAGTGGGCGCTATGATTTTTTCTATCATCTGGAACAAATTTTGCTCACCACCGCCCAAAAATTTATTCTGCGGAGCAAAGACCTGCACACACTCGATGAACAGCGTGAAGCCACCCCCACATGGTTTAATCAGCCCAATATCGTTGGTGGCGTATGCTATGTGGATTTATTCGCAGATAATTTGGCAGGACTCCGCAAAAAAATTCCCTATTTCAAAGAACTCGGCTTGACCTATCTGCACCTGATGCCTCTCTATGCCGTGCCAGAGAAAAATAGCGATGGTGGCTACGCCGTGAGCAATTTTAGAGAAGTGAACCCCGCACTCGGCACTATGGATGAACTCACACGGTTGGCGATGGAACTGCGGAACAACGGCATTAGCTTAGTGATGGATTTTGTGTTCAATCACACCTCCGATGAACACGCATGGGCAAAGCGGGCGCTGGCAGGCGAAAAACGCTACCAGAATTATTATTATTTCTATCCAGACAGGTCATTACCCAATCGCTACGAAAAAACCTTGCGGGAAATTTTTCCAGAACAAGCACCCGGAAATTTCACCTATATTGAGCCGCTAGACCGTTGGGCATGGACGACCTTCAACACCTTTCAGTGGGATTTGAACTATACCAACCCAGAGGTGTTTAATGCCATGTTGAGCGAGATGCTCTTTTTGGCAAATATCGGCACAGAGGTCTTACGGCTGGATGCAGTGGCATTCGTTTGGAAGCAAATGGATACCACCTGCGAAAATTTGCCAGAGGTGCATCATATCATCCGCGCCTTTAACGCACTCGTGCAAATTGCCGCGCCTGCGATGGTGTTCAAATCCGAAGCCATTGTGCATCCCGATGATGTGGTCAGTTATATTTCGCCAGAGGAATGTCAAATTTCGTATAACCCCACCTATATGGCGTTGTTGTGGGAGGCACTCGCCACCCGTGAGGTCAAATTGCTTCGTCATTCGATGAGCAAACGCTTTGACCTGCCCACAGGCACAGCATGGATTAATTATGTGCGGGTGCATGATGATATTGGCTGGTCGTTTGCCGATGAAGATGCCAGAGAAGTAGGTATCCGTGGATTTGACCATCGCCTATTTTTGAATCAGTTTTATACAGGCAAATTTAGTGGCTCATTTGCCAGTGGTGTCCCATTCAATTACAACCCCAGCAATCAAGATATGCGGATTTGTGGCACAACCGCCTCGCTCGCAGGGCTAGAGAGGGGATTGGCTGGCGGAAATCCGCTATTTAGCGAAAACGCCCTACGGCGGATTATTTTGCTCCATAGTCTTATCATCAGCACAGGTGGGATTCCACTGATTTATATCGGGGATGAAGTCGGCACGCTCAACGATTATAGTTATGAACAAGACCCGCATAAAAAAGCTGATAGCCGTTGGGTACACCGTCCTAAATTTGATTGGGAACGCGCAGACCAACGCCAAGATGAATTAAACCCGGTAGGGCGCATATTTAGCGCCTTGCAAGGACTGATTCGCATCCGCAAAAATCACGCGGCGTTTAGCGACCCACAAACGCAATTTGTGGATGTGCAAAACGGGCATGTGTTGGGCTTTATTCGCAATCAGAGCGTGTTTGTTTTGGCAAATTTCTCTGAGTATGCTCAAACAGTCTCTAAAGCAGTATTGAGGGCATATTGGGGACAACCAGACCACATTGCCGACCTCGTGAGTGATACTCCACCTGTGGAAATTGGCGGGGACATTCGCCTAGAGCCATATCAATTTATGTGGTTGGTGCGTCCCTAAACGAGTGTTACAATTTTTTATTCGTTGCTTGACACAACTCTCGAAAATGGCGTATTCTGCTAAATAAGAGAGTCGTAATAAGGGATGGAATTTCTCCATCCAAGCAAGTTTATGAGAGGAACGTTTTATATGTTAATCGCCAGTGATGTATTTATCCCCAGTCGGATATTAATCGAAGTCCGTGCCGATGATTCAGAAGCGCGTGATGTGATTATAGAACTTGAAAATGGGGTGATTTATACCGCCGTATTTATCACCTTGCATTACCTCAAACGGCAGATGGAACTGACACACGATTTAACCCAACAACTAGAAGATACTATCCCTGTGCGGTTTGCGGCACTCGATACCCCGCATATCGTGGTAGACAGATTAGAACGAGACATTATCGAAGACACAATAGATAATTTATTGGCGATGGATATTTTCGATAGTTATTTCACCCAAGTAACAGACAGCCCAGAAGAAACCGCACAAGGCAACGGCAATGGGCAACGTGCCACCCAAGAATTGGCGGCAGTGGTCATTACCGATGTGTTGGTGGTGGAAGGCTAAAATCCTTCCACCCGATTAAAAGCGCACAATCTTCTGCGCCACCCGCAATTGCTTGGGGAAGATAGGTAAAAATTCAAGCAAATTGCGATATTTCTCGTTGGTATTTTTTTCGTTCAAAAAGCGCCTGAGTACATTGACTGTACCGGGCAAAATTTCCATTTTGCGGGCTTTTTTCTCCATAATCATGTAGGCTTTATATTCACGCTCATCTACATGGTCTTCTAAGTACATCGCCACCATCGCAGACAAAAATAATGCTGTAAATTGCTCCTCCCATGTGGGATATTGTGCCTTAAAGTGGTCTGGCACGGGCAAATCGCTTTTCATCACCTCTGCAAGGTGTTCTGGCTTGCTCCACAAATAGGGTTTGAGCATCAAGCGCCCCAGCACCATAATCGCTGCCCGATATGAATAGGTGATTTGGCTTGGTTCATCATAGGGCCACGGCGGACTATCGCCCCATGCCAGTGGCGGTGGGGCAATACACCACAATTCATCCCCCACCCGACACCCAATGTCATAATCGGTGGGATAACTCAAATTGGGCATAAAGACCAATCTATCGGTAGAATCGCCTAAAAATGGCTTTAGGAAGGTTTTTAGCGCCATTTTGCCAAAGATTTTTTGTGTCTGCAATAAGGCTTTGTCCCACAAAATTTGTTCACGCGCCCAAAACGCAGGAAGTTCAGAGACGGCATAAAAATCGCGTAGATGTTCCAAATAAGCATTGGGCAACCAAGCGGGAGGGGTATCTACCTCAAATTCGGGCAGGCGTAACATCCCCGCCAATGTGAATAGCGCCTCTAGCGGTGTGCCACTATCCAATAGTGTCTGTGTGGCTTGTACCACAGGATGGTCGGCATGTTTGAGGACATGCTTCCGGGTGGTACGGGCGTGCATGTGCGTGCCATGCGGTTTGCGTTGTTGCGTCTTATCGGGGTAATTGGTCGCCGCCAATACCGCAGACATCAACCGCATACGGTCATCAATACGGACGAGAATATCACTTTGTTCAGTCATGCGTTGCCCTCAAGACAGATGCGAGGTTTCCAGTACATCTATTGTAGACATAAAGACGCTTTGGGGCAAGTTCTCATCTCAATACTATCAAACACCGCAGACGGCGCTTATTCCCACTTGATTAAAATAACCGTTTTTTCGCCACCATCATCCCGCCGTGTAACGGTTCGTGACGCTCCCCATGCCCTGAAGGGCAGTGGCTTCTGTTGTACGCACGGCGTTACTTACCACCCACGTTAGCCAACACGGGTGCGTCCCACCCGCCTTGCAATTACCTATCACACGACTGTGACAGCCTTTAAAGTAACCTTCGCTATGTAATTATAAAAAAAGCCCCTATCCCCCCAGCCCCTGCGGACGGCATGTAAGGCTTGTCCGTAGTTGTTTTGATGATTTTGCGTAGATTTGGCAGGCGGTGAACCACCTGCCTGCGCCACCAAAACCCCATAAATGGGGTTGACCTACCGATTTTTAGGG
>DAOTUO010000097.1:0-3781 GCA_034436595.1 Anaerolineae bacterium
GGGCTTGCCATGGCAAGCCCCTACGCCATACCCATTTTTTGTGATGAAAATAGGCAAAACAACCCCGTTCACGGGGTTTCAGAGGGTCAGACGAGTGGTTCACCGGCCCGTCGGCAGGTAACATACACGCTATTTTTATCCTATTTTGCCTTTTTAACTACGGACAAGCCTTACATGCCGTCCGCAGGGGCGGGGGGGGATAGGGGCTGTTTTTATAATTTCTTTCGACACTCTACTTAAATTTGCAGGTTTGATTTTACCTATAATAGAGATTTTTGGTTGGCACATGTTATAATGAGCGAGATGTAAACAACACATCTCGCTTTTTATTTGGAGACATATCATGACCTTGCTACCCTCATGACCAGCACCGAATTTGAGGCATTTTTAGCCCAAACAGATGGATTATGGGAACTCATTCACGGGGAGGTCATCGCCAAAATGCCAACCGAACAACACGGGGTGATTGCCGCCAATATTGCGAGGCATATCGGCAATTTTATTGAAGAAAAAGGTATAGACGGTTATTTGGGTGTTGAAGTTCGTCATCAAAAACAAGGCGACACCCATAATGTGCGGATGCCTGATGTGTCGTTTCGATTTGCTAAAAATAGGTTGGTCACATAAGGCGCAGTGGCACAAATGCCCGATTTTGCGGTAGAAATCCAATCCCAAAATGATGATTTGCGCGATATGCGCGAAAAAGCTGAATATTATTTGCGGAATGGGGCGCATCTGGTGTGGCTCATTTTTCCCAAAACACGCACAATTGAAATTCGCCAATTAGATGATGATGGCGCGGTACAGATTCGACAAGTGACCGATGCCGATACACTCGATGGTGCTGGCGTATTTGCGGGATTATTGCTGGCTGTGACCAAAATTTTCCCAAAAGTGTGATAGCGTAAAAAAGAATATGGTTGCAATATTGCACCTGTAGCCATTAACCGATATGATAATGGCGCATGAGTATTTGTGATTCATGTGCGATTATTTTATGCTGACTGGATAGGCTATGCCCCCTCGCTCTCAAGTGATTGCACCGATTAAAAAACGCCGTCATATCATACGGTATATACGGGCTGTCTGGCGCGATTATTTGGCGTTATGGCGTGAATTTCATCATCCCATACTCGTATTTTTATTTTTTACGTGTGTGATTGGGGTCATCTATGGCGAATTACATGCGGTGTCATACCCCGATGAGCGCCTGCCGATGATAGACCGCCCCTATGCTATGCTTCAGATGATGATATTAGAATCGCCCCCGCTAACACTGCCCAAAGAACCTCATCTCATCTTTTTTTGGTATTTATCGCCTTTGGTGTTGGTGTATGTGGTGGGGCGCGGGGCGGCAGATTTTGTGCGATTATTTTTGAACAGAGACGAAAGACGCGATGCGTGGAGGATTGCTTTGGCTTCGACCATGAAAAATCATGTGATTGTATTTGGGGCAGGGCATGTGGGGGTGCGGGTGGTAGTGGAGTTAGACCGCATGGGGTATGATGTGGTGGTCATAGACAATGACCCGGACCCCGGTTTAGAAGATTTTCTCCATGAATTGCGCGTTCCCCTGATTAAGGCAGATGGACGTATTGCCAGCACATTGGAAAAAGTCAATTTAGAAGATGCACTCGCATTTGTGGCGTGTACCAGCAATGACCATGTGAATTTGGAAGCGATTATGCGTGTGCGCGATATGAACGCCACCATTCGCATTGTCTCGCGGGTGTGGGATGGCGAATTTGCCAAGCAACTCAAGGGATTTTTTAATATCGAATCGGTGCTTAGCTCATCCGATTTATCTGCACCTGTCTTTGCGGGGGCGGCGCTGGGCATGGAAATCACCAAAACGGTCACGGTGGCGGGTGTGGAATATAGCCTGATTCGCTTGCTCATCGAAAAAAAGTCGTTTATGATGAATCGGACAGTGGGCGATTTGCAACGTACAGAAGATATGGACATTGTGTTGCATGTGCGTGGGACAATTACAGAGGTGCAACCAAAGCATGATGTGGTGGTCAATGTGGGTGATACCCTCGTTATTTTTGCCCGTCATGACCGTATTTTGAGTGTTGTGGCGCGAAATCGGGGACGTTAGGTTTATAATCAAATAAATTTTGTTGTGAGAATAGGATTATAAGGGCGATGAGGCGTGTTTTTGGGATATTCTTATTGATACTCATTCTTTCGATGAGGGTATCTGCACAAGGTGGGGGATTGTCGCAGAACGACATTCGGCAGATTGCTTCTAGTGTGGTTCAAATTGCCATTATCACCAACGATGGTGTGCGGGTGAGTGGGTCTGGTAGCATTGTGACCGCCACAGGCATGATTTTTACCAACCAGCATGTGATTGAAGGCGCACAAGAAATCGCCGTGCTATTTTTAGAATCGTTAGAAGACCCGCCTGTGTTCAAATATCTCGCTAATGTGGTGGCGAGCTTTCCAGATGAAGATTTTGCCATTTTGCAAATTGACCGCGACTTCGCAGGGGCATATCTCGATATGCGCTCGCTGAATTTGCCATTTTTAGACCTCACGTACCCAGAAGTGACATTGGGGGAACGGGTATATGTCTTTGGATACCCCGCGATTGGTGATGGTTATTTGGTGCTGGTAGACGGCATGATTACCACCATCCAAAATGGCACAGTGAATGGCGAGCGGATGCCTGTGTGGTATCAGACCGATGCCGCCATATCTCCAGGGAATAGCGGTGGGGTGGTGGTGAACGGCAACGGGGAACTCATTGGTATTCCCACATTGGTGCAAACCGAAACCCAGACGGGTGTACGGTTGGGGCGAGTGCGTCCATTTCGGGCGGTATCTGTGCTGTATGATGACTATTTGGCGTATGTGAATAACCCAGAAACATCACCAACGCCGATGTTGCGCCCACAAGATGCTCTGCCCACACCGCTTGTCACCCCCACGCTCGCCGTTGGTAGTGAATTGCAGGTGGAACTAACTAGCCTCACGCACAATATCAGCCTACCAGACCAAACTGATGTGGGGATGCGGATTAGCACCCGTATTACGGCATCGGGGTTGGTAAGGCAAAATTTACGCATTGCGATATTTTTTTATTGGGCAGATGGCACGCCCATTTCATCAGACAAGGCAGACCCGCGTAATCGCGCCCCAAATGGACAATTGACCATTCAGCAATTGCTCACACCAGGGTATCCAAATACCTTATGGGATGATTATTGGTTTTGGTTGCCGTATGTGGTGTTTCCGTCACAACCGAGTGGCAGTTATGAGGCGTATATTGAGGCACAAATTGGGATAGAGGGAATGGGCTTTGCGGGATGGTCGGCACGCTTGCCATTTACATTGAATTATCCATGATTATAGGTCATTGATGTCTAATAAAAATGTTTTGTAATGCTTCATTGGCGAGTTTTTCGAGAATATCACCTGATTTGGCGAATAACGCTGTCCACTTTGTTTCTTCTAATAAAAGCGCCAGCACAAATTCTGCAAAATCATCTTGAAGTAACATTCGGTTAATTTTTTGAAAAAGAGTTTTGACCCCACCCCCAAACCCCTCACTAAAAAATTGGAGAGGGGCTTGTACGGACGCGATGTAAGGCTTGTCCGTAGTTGTTTTGATGATTTTGCGTAGATATGGCAGGCGGTGAACCACCTGCCTATGTGACCAAAACCCCATAAATGGGGTTGGTCTGCCGATTTTTAGGGTCAGATAGGCATGATGTACGGGTTTGCCATGGCAAACCATCCGCAACCAACCGTAAAAATCGGGCTTGCCATGGCA
>DAOTUO010000098.1:0-6483 GCA_034436595.1 Anaerolineae bacterium
TCCATCGCAATTTGGGTGAGCCGTACCTCACGGGCGCGAATATCTGGGCTACGCTCACCATTTTTTGCCAGTTCATTTTCGACCAATTGGCGGAAATTAGTAGCTTTGTTGCCCACCACAATATCCGTCCCTGGGATATCGCGGATAACCCGTGTGAGTCGGCAATATTCGGGTGTCTCTTTGAAGCATGTCGTCAACACGCGGAGCAATTCCTCGTGGGTATAGGGCTTCCATGTGCCATCCTGATAACGTTGCATCAGCTCGGCGCTCTCTATCAGTGAACACGGATACACCTTCAGTTCATCGGGACGGAAATCGGGGTCATTGAACATACGCCGATAATCCTCTATATCGAGGTCGGGCGTGGATTTATATAAATTCGGCATCCAGTGGGCATGTATCTTAAAACCCGCCATGCGGAGCAATTTCACGGCACGTTGCGTAGCAGATACAGTGTGTCCGCGTTTATTGGCGCGTAACACATCATCGTTCAGGCTCTGGAATCCGATTTGCACCTTCGTACATCCCAATCGGCGGATACGTAGCACTTCTTCCACGCTGATATGGTCTGGGCGCGTCTCTATTACCAATCCCACCGACCGACAGGCGGCATTTTCGTTGTGCTTATGCGCCACTTCTAGTTCATCCCATGTGGCAAATTCATCAATGACGGTGCGTTCTTTAATCCCTGCGCCAAATTGAGTGGCAATATCGCGGGAACGTGCCATTTCATCGCTATAAATATTTTGCACCACTTGGTTATACGACTGATTGAGGTCTACACCCATCACCTGCGCGGTGGTGATATTATTTTCTGGGTGGAGTTTAGATGCCCCTTTGAGCAGATTTTCCACCTCATCACAGCGATTCACGCCATCACCAAAATCGTGCAGGGCATCGAATATGCGCTTGATAAACCAAATCTGATACGTTTCTGGATAAAACGACCATGTACCACCCAACACAATCAATTCGATTTTATCGGTGGGATGACCCGTATTATGATACGATGACAAACGGCTATAGGTCTGTAGATACGGGTCAAAACTGTTTTGTTCGGCACGTTGCGCCCCTGGTTCATCGGATAAATAACTCTTTGGCATCCGCACATCGTTGGGGCAAAAAATACATGTCCCAGGGCATGGGAATGGCTTGGTTAACACCGTCACAGGGGTCACACCAGAACTGGTACGAATCGGCTTACGGCGGATTCGCTCAATGAACACCTCATTATAGGGGGGCAATCCGTGTGTGCCTGCCCATTCCCGATACCCCGCAATCAATTGACTGCGCGAATACACGCCTCCATCGGGGCGCGGATATTTGCGTAGGATATTATTCAACTGGTCTGGCGAGAGGGCTTCATCGGCTTTTGCGAGAATATGCAAAATTTTGAGGATTTGCTCGGCATGTGGTATCAAATCGAATTCATATTTTTGTTTCATGGCAATAAGACTCACAAATTAATCAAAAGAGGGTGCTGGCGAAACTGCCAACACCCTCTATGATACACTGCTTGGGGATAATAACGGTATGGTTAACCACCTAACTCAACTTGTTTTTTGATTATCACCATTTGTCCCTTCTCAATTATTTTGAGACATTCCTGCACTTGTGGGACAAGTGGCAATAATGATTCCAATTTATTATTGGGTGCAGAAAGCAATATCATCGCAATAGGGAAGTTAGCCATAGACTGTTGATAATGCAGATTGCCATCAATGGTGATAAATACATCAAATTCACCGACCATCAAACGCAATAATTCCCCATTCTTTTTACCCGACCATCCCATTTCTGGAACAGTAAATACTTCATAGTCTGATAAAGAAAATTTCAGTTTTCGCGGTAAGCACTCATCAATGAGTAATTTCATGGATGATAAGTACCCCTGCATGTTCCAAGAATGCAATCACTCGCTCACGGGTTACAGATGGAAAATCATCTAAGAAGGCATCTATGGAATCCCCTGCGGTAAGGTAGTCTATCAATGTCTGTACAGGCACTCGTGTGCCATAAAAGATGGGTGTCCCACCTAATATATCTGGGTCTTTGATAATCATTTTGTCATCCATAGATACCTTCTATCTAAATATTATCCCGCCAGCAATACGTCTATTGCGCTACGCAGGGTAGATTCGTCTATAAATCCAAACCAACGGCGCACTTCTGTGCCATCTGCTCTGAGGAGCAAGAAAATCGGTCTGCCACGCAAATTAAATCTGTCATACGAAAAAACTTCGACCAATTAAGGTGTCCCACTATTTCCCACCCATGAGGCGGGGTCTGGGCGATAATCATCACCCGCAGGGGCAGATGGGCGGTTATTGCCCGTCTCACCATCAGAAACCGATGTCGTTGGGGTGATACTGGTGGCATCGCCACCACAACCAACCAATATGGCAGTCATCGTCACTAATACAATAGCGTGTAAAACACGTTTTATCATCATTATTCACCCGCAAACCATTTTTCATTCAATGCCGTTAGTGTACCATCGAGTCGCATGGTTTCTAGGGCAATATTAAATGCCGATATGAGTTCTGAATTATTGGGGAAAATGAACGCCAATTCTTCTACATCAGATATAGGGTCTGGAAAGGCACGAATTGCATCGCTGGTCTCATCTAAAAAGCGTTGTGCAGTCACCGCATCTAAGGCAATCGCATCAATTTCGCCTGCAACCAACTGGGTGATGAGCGAAGTGGTATTAGCCAATGTCGCCTCTACACGGTCTTCACCGACCAATGCCACCGCAGAATCATAATTGGTACTGTCCTCAAATGCCAGGATCTTGGCATCTGTCGCAATAAATTCATCAATTGTGCTAAACCGTGTGTCGGCGATATTCACAACCAACACCTGACTAAACTCAACAAACGGCATGGAAAAATCCACCAATTCATAACGTTCTGCAAGGCGCGTCACCCCGTCTGCACCCATATCCACGACACCATCACCAACAGATTGAATAAAATCATCCCATACAATTTCGGTAAAGACAGGGACACAATTGAGCCTAGCGCATAATTCTTCAAGCGCATCATAATCCCAACCTTCCCCAACACCATCACTATTGATACTGTTAAATGGGGGATATTCATTCTCAACCGCCACCGTAATTTCACGCCCACCCAAATCGGGTAGATGATTCATAAGACGATACGATTGCAATGTACCCAAAATATCTTGTGGGGCATCGGTTTCGGTTTCTTGAGCAAGTGTCATGGTGGTGAGGACTAAAAAACTAAGGGTTAGGATAAAAAATAGTTTTGAACGCATGGCATACTCTCCTAAGTGACGATTTTTATTTGTGGTTGTGTTATTATTTTAACCCATATCGTGATGAATTGCATCTTCTATCGCTTGGAGAAATCTTATAAGTCATCAACAATCACCCCATAAGGTCATTTTTAGTCTAATTCTGCTCGCCATAACGCTATTTTCTTGCACCCCCGCCGATGATACCCCACAAGCCGTTGTATGTGCTCCCGCATCTGATACCATTTTCATCACAGATGATTGGCGTTTTTTGGTAGATGAAGCAGATAGGGGTGTATCTGACAATTGGTACGCCACCGATTATGACGATAGCGCATGGCGCGATGATATTCCCGCAGGCATTGCATGGGAAAATAAACTCGGTGTCTATGATGGCATCGGTTGGTATCGCACAACCCTCGCCTTGCCCGACTGGGATGCCGTTTGGTTGGCAATCAGTGGGCTAGACGACATTGGCGAATTGTGGATTAACGGCACGTCTGCCCATGTATGGGAAGAAATTAGCGACAGAGCCGTTTTTATCAATCTGCGCGATTATGCCGATAGTACCCTCATCACCCTCGCTTTTCGGGTGGTGGATACGGGCGTTTATGGCGGGTTAAAAGATCCCATTCGCATCGGCGCAGAGTATCAACTAGCGACATCTTCTGAACTGTATATGAAATGGCTGGCAGATAACAATCCGTCATGGCAATTACCCACATGGACACGCGGTGGCGCATTGGCTTGGACGATGACAGGCGGGTTAAATGCGTCGGATGAGGCGCTGGTCTCTGGTGATGGTGCGGTGGCGGCATGGGCGCGTGCGCCAATTGCACAGGCATGGATTTATAACCCACAGACCCAAAGTATTCTGCCCATGAACTGGCAATTCTCCCTAGCAGACGGCTATTTGCCCCTGCCCCAATGGTCTGCCGAATATAACGGTGTGCGGGTGTCTGGCGCACTCATCCACGATGAAGCAACCAATAGTGTGCGCTGGCAATTCACCGCAGACAATATCATCGCAACACCGCACGAAATTTTGGTGACGATATTGCCCTTTGCCATAAATCGTGCCAATGCGCCCATTTATGCCATATCCGCCAACAATAACACCCGTGTATGGGTGAATAACACCCCATTCATGACCGCCAAAACCGCCCCTAACGCCATCGGTGTGGGGCGTGTGGCAGATGTGATGAATGGGCAAATCCCCGCCCAAACCGAATTAGGGTGCATCCCCGCAGGCGATGGCGCTGTCATCATGCGCTATTCGCTCACGGGCAATTCATCCCAAAATCTGGAATTTGCCTTTCCATCATCACCCAATGCAACCGAATTTATATCCACAGAAAAAAGTTTTGAGGCGGTGCAAGCCGATGCACAAACCCTATGGCGCGACCAACTCAACCGTGTGACCATGCGCCTCCCCGATGACCGCATACAAGCCGCCTCACTCGCCTCACTGGGGTATTTGCAAATCGCCACCGACCCCAATGGCGTGCATCCGGGACCACTGGCGCATAATGCAGTATGGGTACGCGACACGGCGTATATCGGCTTGGCGTTGTTGCAAGCGGGTTATAGCGATGTGGTGAAAAATTTCATCCCCAATATTTATGATGAACAAACCCCAGACGGCAAAATTCCCCCTATTCAGGGCGAAGATGCCCCATGGCTAGACGATGAATGGGATTCTCAGGGACAGGCGATATTTTTGGTCACAACCTATTATCGCTACACCCGCGATTTAGACACCCTGCGTCAATACTATCCGCAAATGCGCCTCGCAGGGGAATTTATCCGCAACCTACGTGCCAATTACACGCCAGATAATCCGTCTGCACGCGGATTATTGCCACCAAGTCTCAGCGCAGAAGATTTGGGACCCAAAGACCAGCATTATTATTGGGATAACCTGTGGGCGATTATCGGCTTGCGTGAACTCGCGTATGCCTCTGATATTTTGGGCGAAACGGATAGCCAGTGGGCAACCGCCGAAGCTGATAGCATCAATGAGGCGATACGCACATCGGTCACATCACTACTAGGCGAAAATCCGCCCTATTTGCCTGTATCGGTAGAAGAACTCGGCACACCTGCTATGGCGCGGGGGTCTGTGCCGATGGTCTATCCATCAGACGCATTTGTGGCGGATGACGATTTTATCACCCGCAGTTTTCAGTATTATTTTGATGAATGGATTGCCCCACACAACGGCGGATATGTCCACCGCGAGGGACAATTTTGGACGTATGGCGGGATGGAACTCGCTCACGCCTTTTTGCGTGTGGGGATGGAATCGTCACTTCATGCCGTATTGGGCTGGTCACTATCCAACCAGACGCTAGATGGGGTGTATGCGTGGGCAGAACAAGTTAGCCCGTCTGGACTCGGATTCACAGGCGGGGATATGCCTCATGCGTGGGCGGCGGCGAGTTTTTATACACTCGCACGAGCAATGGTGCTGTGGGAAGACGGCGACACCATCCGCCTTTTTACCCATGCCCCCACATGGTGGTTTGAGGATGGGCGTGAAGTCGTCATCGAAAATTTACCCACCATCTACGGGCAGATGACCCTCCGCACCAGCACCGATGTGACCATCATCGAAAATGCTTGGCGCGGGACAGTGCGCCTCACATATCGGCTAGACGGTGAATTGCCAACAGGAGGCATAAAATGGATTTTACCCTATGCGCCTAGCACCATAACGGGCAATGGTGCGACTTATGCCAATGGTATTTTGACCCTATCGGCATTAAGTGATGAGATTGTATTGGAATTTGGTAGATAATTCCGAAACTTTTTCGCGGTGTATTGCGTAATAAGTGATATAGATGCTGAAAATAATGAGGAGATTATCACCATGAACGAGACACGCACTTATGAATTAGCAGGTATGACAGAACGCATCATCGCCTTCATCATAGATAGCGCCATTTTGGGGGCAATCGGTGGTTTCATCGGCTTTGGCACACATATTTTTGGTGGCGGATTATTCAGCTTTTTAATCGGTGGCGCGTATCAATGGTACTTCCTCACCCAACAAGACGGGCAAACATTGGGTAAGCTCATCATGGGCTTGCGTGTGGTCAAAGAAGACGGCACACCTTTCACCGATGGCGAGGCAATTATGCGCTACTTTGGCTATATCCTCAACAGCGCGGTATTCATGCTTGGTTGGGTGTGGGCATTTATAGATGACCAAAGTCAAGG
>DAOTUO010000099.1:0-14646 GCA_034436595.1 Anaerolineae bacterium
TGGTGGGTGTGGTAGCCGATGATGTAGACACAGCCATCACCAATGCCATCGCTGTCATAGACCCAGAATTTGCAGGCACACCTGCACAAGTCCAAGAAATAGAAATAGCTGGCGCTCAATGGATAAACGAATTTTATTTGTTAGACCCATCAAAAGGCAGTCTGCGTCTGACCCTCTCAAGAATCGAAAGTACCGATGGTGTGTATGCCATCATGATTATTGATGTACCATCACAAGGAGTACTCACACAAGCATTAAGCGTCCTAGAACCCCTCATCATCGGTTTGGAATTTAACCCAGTCACACCCTGATGAAATCAAAAACGGGCAGAAAATTCTGCCCGTTTTTTGTTCTCTATCACCCGTTTATATCATATTATTATGGGCGGGGTGTTGGTTCTGGGGTTGGGACGACAGGCGCGACAAAATTTTCATCGGCTTCCGGTAAATTGCTCATGCTATTAAAATCGAATAGGAATGGACTGTTCGATGGAATAATCGCCGTCTGAACAGTGGGCGCAAGGCTCACAATCCATTGATATTGAATCAACAATGGATTTGCCGCCAATTGAGTACTGATGAGCGACAAGGCTTCTGCTTCTGCCTGTGCGCGAATGAGGATAGATTGTGCTTCACCGTTGGCACGGGCAATAGCGGCTTGGGCATCACCAATGGCAATGGCTTCGACTTGGCGGGCTTCGGCTTGACGTTGTTGCACACGCAAACTGGCTTGTTCGGCTTCTTGGGCGGCAATTTGGGCGCGTTCAATCGCATCAGCAAAGGCACTAGAAAATTCAATATCGCGGATTTGCAAATCGGTTAATACAAGACCTTCTACCAACATCCGTGCTTCGATGCGGTCTTGCATTTCGGTTTCCATTGTGGCGCGTTCTACACCATAAATATCGGCGGCTTTATAATTAGAGACCACTTCCCGCGCTAAGTTACGCACAGTTGGGATGACAAAGTTAGTCTCATAATTGACATTCCATCGTTGATGAAGCATATTCAACGATTCAGGGATAGTATTCACTGAATACAGAACAGTTACATCAAACGTCACTTCTTGACCATCAATGGTAAGCGCGGTAATGGGGTCGCCAGAACCACCCACTTCATTGCCCATGGTCACATTTTGTTGGGCGACATCATAGACAGTGGCTTGTTGCAACCCTGGAATGATGATGTGTGTCCCAGGCAAAAGTGGTTCTTGTAATGTACCGCCCAAAGTCTGAAAGACCACCACCCGTTGCGCGGGTTCTACGACCACAATGCCCTGACTCACTAGGGTCAATACCACGCCGATAATCGCACCCACAATGGCTAATAACACACCCGCACGAATCGGTTTATTTTGCGATGATGCGGCAACAGCGATACCAACACCACCCAAAAACATCAAAAATCCAATGAGGGCAAGCCCTCCAATAATTTGGCTAATTCCACCCATTACAGGTTTACTCCTTTATCAGTTCCACTAAAAATTTCTAAACTAGTACCATTATACCCCCTCTATATAAGTGAATTGTTAATTTATGGTAGCTTCCCCTAAATATTGGGGGATTGCTTATAATTCAATCGTGCGCCACATCTCCCAAAAATCCATTTCTTCATTAAAATACGCGCACATAGATTGCCAATGCAATTCATCGGGCATCGCCCGTTCATGTTTCTTGCGGATTTCAGAAAATGCCTTTGATAAGGTGAGCGATTCCGCCACTTTAAGCGCCCCGGTCGCAAAAATCACCGAGCGACTAATCCCCGCCCCACATGCCACCACCACATGCTTGCCTTGTGCGTGTTGGTCGGTAACAAAATTAAGCCCACGCACCATATCGTTTTTTGCCAATGGAAAACCCTCTTGTACAGGCACATATAACGTCTCAATCGTTTCGTACTCGTATGGCTGATGAAGCTGAAGCACTGCCCCAATCGCCTGATTTTTGAGTTGCGCGATGTCTTGTGTTTCACGGTAATTTGATACATACAACCAATCGCGTATTTTGTGCATCATTATAATCCTTTATTCACATTCAGAGACCAGTTGCCCCTCACTAGGGCGCGATTCTAAGGTGACAGCAATATTTAATGTCTGTTCACCACGCACTACCATCAATTCAATGGTGTCATTGGGTTTTGTCTTGATAATTAAATAATTGACCAATTCGTCCATATTATGGATGAATTGTCCGTTTACCGCCACAATAATATCACCACCCGCACAAATCGGAATATCGCGCACTGTTTGGGTCGTTGTGCCACCACGCAATCCCGCGTTATCGGCGGGAGAATCGGGTGTGACCCCTGTGACCAAAACACCCGCCTGAACAGGCAAATTAAGGGCTTCGGCAAATGCCGCCACACCAAAATCGGATGCGATGGTATTAATCCCTAGCCACGAATAATCCACAGCACCCAAACTAATGAGGTCTGGCACAACACGGCGGATGGTATTGGACGGCACACTAAAACCCACCCCCTCAAAATTGCCCGATGTCGTCCGAATCGCGGTATTGACACCAATCACCAAGCCATTGCTATTGAGCAACGGTCCGCCACTATTACCCGGACTCAATGTGGCATCAATTTGTATGATACGCGGGTTCTGAAAACCGGGTAACGAATTGGCATCTATCAGGTCTGCCGAGTCGAGTTGTCTGCCCACCGCGCTCACAATTCCCGCTGTCATAGAGCCTTGCAATCCCCACGGATTGCCAATGGCAATTGCCCGTTGCCCCACTTGCACAAGGTCAGAATCGGCTAAGGTGAGGGGGAGCAATCTATCCACCGAAACATCCACCTTGAGTACCGCCAAATCGCTATAATTATCTTGCGCCACCAAAGTGGCACTGGCGACAAATCCATCGTTAAAGGTGACATAAATCTGATTTGCGCCATTGACCACATGGGCATTGGTGACAATATGCCCGTTGCGGTCATAGATAAACCCACTGCCACGCCCTGTATCGGTAAAACTCATCTGCTGATTGAGCGCCTCTATATTCACCACCGATGGCACAGTCCGCGCATAAATATTGGTGAGCAAAAGATATTCGGCATCGGCTTCTTGGATGAGTGCATCCGATACAGCGGTGGGCAATACACCCGTCTGTGGGGTATTAATTGCCGCAATAGGCGTGGAATTGGTGATATTTGGGGCAGGTGAAGCGGTCTCTGGCTGACAGGCGATAAGCATAAATGGCAATATCAACCACATCAGACGTAAGGGTGCAACATTCATGTCATCATCTCTCTCAATTGCTCTGCCAAACGGCGTTGGTCATCAGTCAGCTTTTTGGGGACAGTAATTTGAATTTTGGCAAATAGGTCGCCAAATTCGCCTTCTGTCCGCATTTTGGGCATCCCTTTGCCCGCTACACGTAATTTTTGACCCGATTGTGTCGCAGACCCGACCTTCATCCGCACAGGGCGCGTCATCGTTGGGACTTCCACATCACCGCCCAGCAAGGCTGTGAACATATCACACGGGACATCAACCAGCAGATTATCGCCGTCACGGATAAAATGTGCATCTGGCATCACTTTCACCACCAAATACAAATCACCCGCCTCGCCCCCCATGCTCCCTTGTGCGCCCTCACCCTTCACGCGCACTTTTGTGCCATCGGTTGCCCCTTTGGGAATGGCAACTTTCGACTTTCGGTTGATATTTTCGACATAACGCATCGTGCCTTCATAGGCTTCTCTGAGGGTGATAATCACCTCTTCGGTAATATCTTGTCCGCGCATTTTCTGAGCTCCCCCGCCCGCATTTTGGCGATTGCCTCTCCCAAATCCACCAAAAAGCGATTCAAAGATGTCATTAAATTGCGAATCATCAACGTGAACTTCTTGTGCGTTCTGACGATAGGCATAACCACCACCTGCCCCACCCATATTATTGCCCATAGTCGCATAATCTGCCCCCAATTGGTCATATAATTTGCGCTTTTCGGGGTCACCGAGTGTTGTATAGGCTTCGTTAATCTCTTTGAATTTTGACTCTGCCGATGGGCTTGGATTAGCATCAGGATGATACGTCTTTGCCAAACGGCGGAAGGCTTTTTTGATTTCTTTTTCGTTGGCATCTTTCTTTATGCCAAGCGTTTGGTAATAATCTTTTGCCACAGGCTAACCTCTATACATGTCTCACAGTGATAATTTCAACACTGTGTTCTCTTTGATTTATATGCTTTAATGTACACTATATTTATAGGAATGGCATTAGGAACACTTGATTAATGACACGTTTCCTCATCCTGAGTTTATATGATTATGCCGATGTTCACGGTGGTGGGCAAAAATTGGCATACGACCAAGCGACCTATCTCACCCAGCAAGGGCATGAGGTATGGCTCTTAACCCAAGACCCCACCCACCAACACCCCCCACATCGGATACGTGCTGGGGTGCATCTGCTCACCTATCCTAGCCCCAATTTACGGCTATTCGACCCGCGCAGAGGAAAAATTCACCAGAATAATGCCCGCAACCTTGTGCAAGCCCACATGCCCAACCCGCCCGACGTGGTACATGGTCATGCGTTGCTCACATACGATGGATTACTTGGCATTTTCCCCAACGCCCGTTATGCCTATACCGTCCATTCACCCGTCAAACTCGAATTACAAGCGAGTGCGCGGGGATTATCCACCACCCAACGACTCAAATTAATCCTTGCCAGCCACATCACCCACCGCATCGAAAAACAGGTATTGGCGCATAGCCATATCATCACATCCGATTCGGCTTATACCAAGCAGATATTAGGCGATTTACACGGCTCATCCATTGGCGATAAGGTGCGCGTTATGGCGGGGTGGGTAGATAAAACCCATTTTTTTATCACAGATGACCGTGAGACGCTCAAACAACAATTTGGTGTGAGTCCCGGTGTGCCGTTTTTTTTCACCCTACGCCGATTAGAGCCACGTAACGGCATAGATATGCTCCTGCACGCGCTCAAAATTGTCCATGAGGCAGGGCACCCTTTTCAGATGGTCATCGGCGGTGGTGGCTCACAAAAAGAATCGCTCATCGCCCTGCGCGATACACTCGGATTAACCAACCACATCCGCTTTTTGGGGCGTGTGGATGATGCCGACCTGCCCCGTTGGTATTCTGCGTGCGATGTGTTCTTATTGCCTACACACACCCTAGAATGTTTTGGGATTATCACCCTAGAATCATTCGCCTCTGGCAGACCTGTTATCGCCACGCCTGTGGGGGCTATTCCAGAAATTGTGAATCAGATAGAACCCCGTTGGTTGTCATCAGATAACACCGCTACAGCGTTTGCACAAACCCTCATCGCCTATTTGCACGGAGAATTGCCCCACCATCCACCCCAAAAATTGCGAGATTTTGCGCTCAACCACTATGAACAACAAACCCGCCTATCTGCCTTTGAGGAACTTTTACTATCATGAAAACCATTCTCGCCATCAGCGATTATTATACTCCTGCCGTGCGCGGGGGTGGTGCGCCACACGCCCTCATGAACATGATAGCGTGGCTTGCCGATGATTATCAGTTTAAGGTCATCACCAATGATTTCGATTTAGGCGATACTTCACCCATGCCAAATATCAACCATGGGGTATGGTCACGCGTGGGACGGGCGCAAGTGCGCTATTTATCCTCAGAGGAACAGTTAACGAGTGTCATCCATCAAACCGATTATGGCATGATTTATCTCAATGGCTTATTTGGGGTACTATCAATCAAAACAATTGTCGCACGAAAAATGAAACGCATCCCCGCCATGCCGTTGATGATTGCCCCACACGGCGAATTATATGAAGGCGCATTGAATCAGAAGGCGTGGAAGAAAAAGATATTTCTGGGACTAATGAAATCATTTGGTATGTATAAAAATGTTTTGTGGCACGCCAGTACAGCAGAAGAAGCCAACCAAATAATGAGGCATTTAGGTGCATCATCCCAGAATATCCGCATCGCGCCCATTTTACCTGCCCCTATAGAACACCTACCGCATCCCACGCAAAAACAAGCAGGCGACTTAAAAATCATCTTCCTCTCGCGCATCACCCCCAAGAAGAATCTCGATGGGGCGTTGCGACTCCTCATGAATATCACCCATGAGGTGAAATTTGATATTTATGGTACGCAAGAGGATAGTGACTATTGGGCATTATGCGAATCGCTCATGGCGCAATTGCCACCCAATATCCATGTCCGTTATAGGGGGGAAATCTCTGCGGAACAAATCGAATTATTTAGTCGCTATCATCTGTTTTTATTCCCCACACATGGCGAAAATTTTGGCTATGTGATACAAGAGGCATTGCTTGGGGGATGCTTGCCCCTCATCAGCACCAACACCCCCTGGCGCGGATTAGCCGAAAAGCGTGCGGGGTGGGATGTGACCAATGAAGCCGAATTTATCCACATCATCGAACAAGCGGTGCAGATGGATAGCGCGACATTTTCGGAATGGTCAAAAAATGCCCAAGCACACGGTATGAGTGTGGTCAATGACCGCAAGCGTGTGGCGCAAAATCGGGATTTATTCAGATAAGGATTAGTTATGCGTCTGGTCATCGTGACCTTTTTTTATCAGCCAGAACCCAACGACATCAAAATTCACCTCCTCGCCAAAGAATTGGTGGCGCGTGGGCATACTGTGACCACCATCACCACCTTCCCAAATTATCCCAGTGGCAGGATTTATGACGGCTACAAACAACGCCTATGGCGCAAAGAAATAATAGATGGTGTGCGCGTTTTTCGTGTGCCACTCTATCCTAATCACACCCGTAGCGGGATAAAACGGGCATTAAGTTATGCCAGTTTTATGGTTTCTGCCTCAACATTGGGACTCGTGCGCTGTGGGCGTGCCGATGTGATGTGGGTGTATCATCCGCCCTTGACCACCGGTATGGCAGGCGTGTGGATGAGTTTTTTTCGCCGTGCGCCATTTGTGCTGGATATTCAAGATATGTGGCCCGAAACACTCAAAGCAACGGGGATGCTCAATAATGAACGTGCCTTGCGTGGCATTGGGCGTGTCGCCAATTGGATTTATCGGCGGGCGCGGGCGCTCACTGTCAATGCAAAGGGTATGAAAACCAGTATCATCCAAAAAGGTATTTCCGCAGATAAAATTTTTGTCATGCCCAATTGGGCGGATGAAACCATCTATATGCCCACCGCCAAAGATGAAGCATTTGGGGTGCAATATGGGCTAAAAGACAAGTTCAATATCGTCTTTGCGGGGAATATGGGTTTGGTGCAGGCGTTAGATAAGGTGATAGAATCGGCAGAATTGCTCCAAGACCTGCCCGATGTGCAATTTGTGCTGATTGGTGACGGCTTAGAATATGACAGTCTGCAAAAAATGGTCATGGAGAAACATTTGACCAATGTGATATTCTTGGGCAGGCATCCCGCCAGCGCCATGCCGAGTTTTTTCGCGTGGGGAGATGGTTTGCTCATCACACTCACGGATGACCCGTTATATGCCATGACCATCCCCTCAAAAACACAAAGTTACTTGGCATGTGGTCGCCCGATTATTTGCGCGGTGGCGGGGGATGGCGCAGATGTGGTCAATGAGGCGGGCGCAGGATTCGCCGTCCCGCCAGAAAATCCGTCTGCATTAGCAGATGCTATTAGGCGGTTATATGCCCTATCACCCACAGAACGCGATGCGATGGGCGCTAAGGGGCAACAAGCCTATTTAGCTAATTTTCAGCAAAAAATCATTGTTGACCGTTACGAACAGGTCTTTTTGGGTGTGATGAAAAAGAGGAAATAAGGCATGACCAAAATTTTGATATTAGGCGCGGGGGGCATGTTGGGGCATACACTGGCGGGGATGTATAAACACCGCTACGAGACATTCGCCACCATTCGGAAAAATCCCGAAGCCTATACGCGTTATCCCGTTTTTGATGGGGTGCAATTGATAGACGGCGTAGATGCGTTTTCGCCAGAGACAGTACGCGATACCATCGCTAAAATTCGCCCCGCTGTGGTCATCAACTGCATCGGCATTGTGAAGCAATTGCCAGAGGCGAATAACCATATCACATCTATCATCATCAACGCGCTGTTTCCCCATCAGGTGGCAACGCTATGCGCCGATAATGGGGCGCGACTGATTCATATCAGTACCGATTGTGTATTCACAGGTCGCAAGGGCATGTATACCGAAGCCGATGTGTCTGATGCCGAAGATTTATATGGACGCAGTAAATTTTTGGGCGAGGTGGATAACATGCCCAACATACTCACCCTCAGAACCAGCATAATAGGACATGAATTGAATAGTGCCTATGGGCTAATAGAGTGGTTTTTGAGCCAACGCGGAAAAACCGTGAAGGGCTATCGCAAGGCGATTTATACAGGCTTCACCGCAGGGGCATTGGGCGATTTGATAAGTCATCTGATTGACCATCATCCCCATTTACACGGACTATGGCAAGCCTCGTCTGACCCAATTAACAAGTATGACCTGCTCCAATTGGTGAGTAGCACCTATCAAACGGCTATTGAAATCATCCCAGAGGATACTGTTACAATAGACCGCAGTTTAGATAGCACCCGTTTACGCACCACCATCGGCTATACACCGCCCACATGGGAGCAGATGGTGATGGCTATGGCAAAAAACTGTGTATAAATATCCATTAGGCAAATAGCCATTGGGTAAAAATTTCGCGTCCAAACAATCAACAATCAGGAGACATTATGACCGCTTTAACAGGAAAACGCATCCTCATCACGGGTGGCACAGGCTCTTTTGGGCAGGTGGTGGTCAAACGGCTACTCGCAGGCGAAATGGGGCAACCCGCCAGCATCACCGTCTTTTCACGCGATGAAGCCAAACAACACTACATGCGCCTGTCGTATATCAATAAAAAAGCCGCCACTGATGAGGTGATTTATCAGAATTTTCAGCGCCTGTTGCGGTTTCGGATTGGCGACATCCGCGATTCTCATTCGGTATTAGATGCTGTGCGTGATGCCGATGTGGTCATTCATGCGGCGGCGCTCAAACAAGTGCCGATTTGCGAATATTTCCCCTCGCAAGCCATCATGACCAATATCAACGGACCAGAAAATCTCGTGCGGGCGGTGCGCTCTAATGAGACCCGTGTCGAAACGCTGGTGGCACTCTCTACCGATAAAGCCTGCAAACCGATTAATGTCATGGGCATGACCAAAGCCGTGATGGAACGGATTATCATCGAGGGCAATATCAACACCGATGCCCGTTTGGTGGCGGTGCGTTATGGCAATGTGATTGCCTCACGCGGGTCGGTTGTGCCGTTATTCCTAGACCAAATCGCCAATGGCGGACCAGTCACCCTCACAGACCCCAATATGACCCGTTTCTTATTGAGTCTAAATAAAGCCGTAGACACGGTGTTTTCTGCTATAAACGGCGCAAAACGCGGTGAGATTTATATCCCACAAGTACCCGCCGCCAAAATGACTGCGCTGGCAGAGGCACTCATTGATGGGCGCAATATCCCCATCAAAGAAACAGGCATCCGTCCGGGCGAAAAAATTCATGAAAGTTTGGTATCCGAAGAAGAGGCATATCGTACCACTGAGCGCGATGGCTATTATGTCATCCGTCCTATGTTGCCAGAACTACTCGATACCCCATTGGGGACACCCGCGTTGAGTGGGGAATATTCATCAGAAAATACGACATTGGGCGTGGCAGAACTCAAAACCCTACTGGCAGAATATTTGGTAGAACACCGCATGGGAGAAACTGCATGAAGGTCATGACCATTTTTGGCACACGCCCAGAAATTATCCGCCTCAGCCGTGTGATTGCCCTATTAGACGATTTTTGCGAGCATATTTTGGTGTATACAGGGCAAAACTACGACCCCAATTTGAGTGATATTTTTTTTGATGAATTGGGTGTTCGCAAGCCCGATGTGCACATGGGTATACAAGCAAACACCTTTGCCGACCAAGCAGGACAAATCATTGCCAAAAGTGGCGACATACTGGCACAATATCAACCCGATAGGTTGCTCATTTTGGGCGATACCAATAGTGGACTCAGCGCGATTGTCGCCGCCCGTATGGGCATCCCCGTTTTTCACATGGAGGCGGGGAATCGGTGTTATGACAACCGTGTGCCAGAGGAAATTAACAGGCGCATTATTGACCATAGCAGTAATATCCTCATGCCCTACACCGAGCGTAGCAAGGATAATCTCACCCGTGAGGGCATTGAGCGTCAGCGCATTTATGTCACAGGCAATCCGATTTATGAGGTGTTGAATTATTACGCGCCCCAAATCAACAAAAGTGATATTTTGGCGCAATTAGATTTAACCCCCAATAGCTATTTTTTGGTGACGATGCACCGCGCCGAAAATGTGGATGAACCCACCCGCCTGCGCGAATTATTATCGGGTTTGGAGCAAATTGGTGAAAAATATAGCCAGCCTGTGGTGGTAAGTTTGCACCCACGCACAGCCGATAAATTGTCACGGTTTAATATCACGCTAGAATCGCCGTATGTCCAATTGTTATCGCCATTCGGCTTTTTCGATTTTGTCAAACTCGAAAAACACGCCCGTTGTATCATCAGTGATAGCGGTACGGTGCAAGAAGAGGCGACCATCTTCAATATCCCCAGTGTGACCATTCGGGATGTGACAGAGCGCGCAGAGACGATTGAGGTGGGCGGCAATATGCTCAGTGGCGGAAATGTCGATGATTTGCGTCGTGCAGTGGATGTCGTTTTGCGTACCCCCACCGATTGGACACCCCCGCGTGAATATACACAGACAAATGTCTCGCGTGTGGTGGGCAAAGTCGTTCTGGGGTATCACCACGAGAGGAAATAACGTTTACTTGCATCATAAGCAAAATCCTTATACAATATTTTTATAATATTTGTTCGATAAGGATTATATTTGATGACAACAAAACCGAAAGTAATTTCTCTATTTAGTGGATGCGGTGGGATGGATTTAGGTTTCTCACAAGCAGGTTTTGAGGTTGTCTATGCCAATGATATTGATAAGAGTGTAGAGGCTACTTATCAGCATAATATTGGTGATATTGAAATAAAAGACTTTTCGTTAGTAGAAAAATCTGGTCTGCCTGATGCTGATATTATTGTTGCAGGGATTCCATGTCAACCATTCTCAACAGCAGGCAAACGTCTATCTACACAAGATAATCGCGGTCAACTATTTGAAGAAGTCATGCAAGTCTTGGTCATCAAAAGACCTAAAATTGTGATATTTGAGAATGTAAGGGGATTTTTATCTGCTAAAGATGAAAATGGCATAACAATGCCAGAGCGGATTCGCAAAGAATTAAATATCGTTGGATATAATTTATATTATCAATTGCTCAATGCCGCAGATTATGAAGTGCCACAAAATCGGCATCGTGTATTTTTGATTGGTATCCGCAAAGATATAGATAAAGGATTTTATTTTCCTAGAAAAGTTGCGTTGCCCAAAGACTGCCTCAATGTGGATTCTGTTATTTCAAAACCAATACCTAATGATGAAGTAATAGAACATTGGGGACTTTCACCACAGTCGGTCGCATTATTGCCTTATATCCCCGAAGGTGGCTCATGGAAAAATGTTCCTTATGAACAGTTACCGTCACGCTTAAAAAATATTCATGACAATATGAAAAAATATCGCTCGCCTAATTTTTATCGGCGTTTTTCACGGGCAGAAATTATGGGAACTATCACCGCCGCCTCTACGCCAGAAAATTCTGGTATTATCCATCCATTGGAAAATCGGCGTTATTCTGTGCGCGAAATTGCACGTTTCCAGACTTTTCCAGATGAATTTAAGTTCATTGGCACAACACTAAACAAAAAATATAAAATGATTGGCAATGCTGTGCCTGTAAAATTAGCATACCATATTGCCAAAAGTATTCTGTCTCAATATTTCACTGAGGGGTATTTTTATGAGCTTAACGACAGACCAAGCCTATTTGATTGGGTCGCTCATAGGCGGTGGCAATCTGAGCAATCAGAGCCTGTCTATCAACCTTCCGTATAAAGATTGGGGTGATTATACTCTCCACCCTAATCGTGGTGGCACAATTGCAGAAGATATTTTGGAGCGCATTAAACCTATTTGGAAACAAAGTTACCAAATAGACATTTCGTATCATGCTATGAAAAAATCATGGCAGATTATTGCTTCATCACTGTCTGAATCGTTGCTAAATGATTTAACTCGTTTTGGATTGCCAATAGCTGGTGAATTTCGTGAATATGCCACAATAGACACTTTTTTACCTTATTTAAACAATAATGAAAAAATAAAACAATTTCTTGCTGGTTTAACTGATACAGTTGGTAGTGTTGCTAAAACACATAGACGTTTTTCCGATAAATTTCAAATTGTCTCTTATGAATTTAAGGGAAAAAATTTTCACTTAGTGAGCCAATTATATGACTTATTCAAAAAAATCGGTTGTACACCTGACCAAGTGCTTTGGAATCATCCCAATCAACACAGTGGGTATGACCGTTATTATAAAAGCTGGAAAAAAGGATTTAAGATACGGGTTGGATTAAATGACTATATGCTTTATGGAAAGTTTTTAGGACTTGCAAAACAACTTTCTGCACAAGAAAATCTTATGCTACAAAGTGATGGCATATCGACTACACAAGCCAAAATATCCCGCATAGAACGGAGTTCTTGTATCCATAAAGATGAATCAGATAAATGGCTACCAGAATATATACGAGGGTATCATTTTATTCATAATAGTCATTTCTTAGCATTTTTAGGGCATTCTGTTACAAACGAACAAGAAGCATTGGTTTTGGCACTTGATAATACTGAAAAATTTATTTCACCATTCACTATTTTAACAAAACGCACAATTGAAGAAACTGAAGAAATTATTCAACAAGAAACTTATTTACAAAAATCGATATATACTCCAGCAGATATTCTCATAGATGAACTCATAGAAATGTATGAACAAAGCCCTAGTAGATTATTATGGGGCAGGAATGAATTAGATGGTTTTCCTGTTGAAATTATTATGCAAGGTATTTCATACCTATTTTCTGCAACTACAGGCAAAAATCTTAAAGGCAAACGGGTTTTAGGTAACTATATGGATAATATTCATGAACACATCGTAGATGGATATAATATTCAAATCATCTATCTTATCCCCAACCGAGGGACTTGCATGATACTAAAAACTGAAAAATATGCCTGTTTGGTAGGTTATCGTAATAATGATTTTACAAAGACGCTTATCACACGAGATGGGTTATATGGATTAAAAGTAAGAGAACCTCAATATGAAGAGTGTATTGAATTGATATGAATGAAACTGACTACTATGAATATATTAAAGAAGTGTTTGTAGAACAGTTAAAGGCAAATTTTAATCCTCAAAATCCCATCCGCATCACTGCATTACAAGGTGAACTTCATCAAGGATTGCGTCAATTTTGCGAACATAATACAAATATTTCACCATTGCTTCTTGATTATAGTCAAAACGCACAACGGTTACATCTTGATATTTTTATTCTTATTGAGAACCTACAAACACAGAAATTTCATTTAATCATTATAGAAGTTAAAAAGGTAAGCAATCTAGGATTAACCGATTTATCACAGTTAATCGGCTATTGTATTGTTGCCAATGTCAATTATGGGCTTCTAATCAATGTAGATAAACGAATCTCCCGCGAATTTGCCTCGATTTTGATTAAAACACCCTCACTAGCACAAATAGAGCGTATTCACAATCAAAAGCACCTTTTATTAGGGCTTGGTGTAATGACTTACAATCATCAAACTAGGCAAATTGAAGTATCAGAATATGGTCATTTTAGAGCAATTTCACAATTAGCCAAAGATATAGAAACAAAATTATAAATATGATAGCAAAACAATTCATCCAATTAGGATTTAGTATAATCAATGTCAATAGTATCCAGAGCGTCGCTTAGATACGGTTATCATGAGTATGACAGAATTATTTAAGGGTTAATTAATGCGTGTGGTAGATTTATTTGCTGGCATGGGAGGCATGTCATTAGGATTTCAAAATGCAGGCTATGACATCATTGCCGCCTATGATAATTGGAAGCCCGCTATTGATGTGTATCGTGCTAATTTTTCGCACCCTATCTATGATGCAAATTTGTATGACCTAAATTTAGATACCCTCCATGATTTAGCACCCGATATAATTATTGGCGGACCGCCCTGTCAAGATTTTTCTAGCGCAGGTAAACGTGATGAAACATTAGGTCGTGCCGATTTAACCATCGTGTTTGCAAATATTGTTTCGCAGATTAGACCAACATGGTTTGTCATGGAAAATGTAGAGCGTATTCAAAAGACAAATACGCTCAAACAAGCAAAAAACACCTTTTATCAGGCAAGATACAAGCTAACCGAGTCCGTTCTCAATGCCAGTTTATGTGGTGTCCCTCAATTGAGAAAACGTTATTTTCTGATTGGGCGCTTAGATGGAGAAGATAATGAGTTAGAGAGTGTTTTGAAAAATCAAGAAGATGTAATACAATAGAAGAATGACAGATAGAAAAGCATACTCAACAGATTTAACAAATGACCAATGGATGCACCTATATGTGTTGTTGCCAAAGGTGAAAGGCAAAGGT
>DAOTUO010000100.1:0-14491 GCA_034436595.1 Anaerolineae bacterium
CCAGAATCTTCATAATAAATTTTTTGGTTATTTATAGATGCAAACGGCATGATATATCTCCTTTTGAATAAAATAGGCTTTCATCCTTATTTTATAGAGATTAAAGTAAGATTTCGCTAAGATTTGTTATATTGGCGTGGGCTTGACTTTTGCGATAATGCGCCATAAAATTAAAAAACTCATTAGGGGCCTGTAGCTCAGTTGGGAGAGCGCTACAATCGCACTGTAGAGGTCAAGAGTTCGAGTCTCTTCAGGTCCACAAACACAAAAAAACGCCACTAGTGGCGTTTTTTTGATTAGTAGTATTCCCCGATTAATTGCTAATCACGGGGGCTTTATGCAGATGGGCTTTATCTAGCCCCTTATGCAACATAAACTCTGCCATATCTGCACGGCTCAGGCGAATCCCCACATCCCCGCCTAAATATCCCATGCGAATTTTATTCTTTTTCGGCTGGTCGGTGAGCATCGGCACACGGATGACTGTCCACTGCACATCCGATGCTTTGATAATTTCCACAACACGATTCATATCCTCATACGCCTGTTTGGAGAGGGTTTTGAGTGCAACTTTGGCGAGGCGGTCAACAAATTTTGGCTTGTCGTTGGGGTCGCCAACACCTGCCCCTGCGCTAATCACCAGACGGTTTACACCATGTTTTTTCATGGCAGTGAGAATATTCGTGATGCCTATGCTAATCGCAAATGGGGTTTGCTTGGGTGTGGGTCCCAAAACACTCATCACCACATCTGCACCTGCTATCGTGGTTTCGATGGCAGATACATTGGCAAGGTCGCCTTGTATAATCTGCAAAGCGGGATGTTCTATCCCCAGTTTAGACGGCGTGCGTGCCAATATGGTCACATCATGCCCCGCATTGAGTGCCTCTAAGACGAGGTGCTTGCCTGTTTTGCCTGTACCACCAAAAATAGCGATTTTCATATTGATATTACTCCTTTTATAGACCAGTCTATATATTTTATTACCACTAAAAAACCGTGTGATAATAGCGACACGGTTTTTTGACATCCGACATATTTAAGCGTGGATGAGCAATTCGACCTCTTGGGCAATATCGAGCAGGGGTTGGGTATCATGATAGGTTCTGGTGAGGATGATGCCACCCTCTATCAGACCCAACACCGCAAATGCCAGACGATGCGCCCGTGTGAGCGACATGCCACTCTGAATAAATTTATCAGCAAATGCCCCACGCCACGCCTCATAAATCGTCTTACACACCAACCGCAAACGGTCATTTGTGCCTGCCGTCTCCGATGCCACTGTGGTGATGGGCCCGCCTGTGCGATATTCAGATTGTGCCACATACCCCGCCAATGTGCGGATGAATGTGGCTACGGCTTCTGCGGGGTCATCATACACATCTAAATTGTTTTTGATGCGTTCCAAGACGATTTTACCTGTCTGGTTGAGCGCCTGCTCCGTGAGTTCATCTTTCCCCCCCGGAAAATGATAATATAACGAGCCTTTGGGGGTTTTGCTGGTCTGAATAATTTCGTTCAGTCCAGTGGCATGATAACCCTGTACCTCCAACAATTGGCACGTAATATCGAGTAATTGCTCACGGGTAGTATTGGTCATTTTGTCATCCTTATGGCTTTATTATACCAACTGGTCTACATATAAGTCAACGGCAATATCAGGGATATTTGGTGGCAAGTTTTTTGATGGTGGAAATATCGCGCACGGTGGCGGGCATCCCTAGCGCCTTTTCGAGTTTGGTATTAGAAAATTTCGATTCGCTAATACTTTTATGGCACAGCCAATACAGCTCACGCCCGTTCACATGAAATTCGTCTAGGTCATTGGCAAATGTATAGAGTTTGGCAATCGCATCCTCATGCGGGTTATCGGGTAAAAATGCGACATACAGAGAATCGGCTTCTGGGTTATAGTGTGCAAACGCCGTGTATTGGGTGATTCGAATGATTTCATCGGTGGTGCGGATGAATGTCTCCACCTTATATCCGAGTTTTTCGGCTAGAACGGTTTCGATATGCGCTTCTAGGGCTTTGGCGGGTGTGTCGGATAAAAAGATGACATTGCCACTGGCGATAAATGTCTCTACTTGCGATAACCCGCCTATGCCAATAAATATGTCACGCAGGACATCCATCTTAACGCGCCGTCCACCCACATTGATGGCTCTGAGAAATGCGATATATTTCATAGAATCTCCATATCGCGTGTAGGGGCTTGCCACGGCAAACCCCTACAGAGGTTATCCCGATTTATAGAACGTTGGTCACAGCACCATCATCGGCTTGCTTGACCAATTTGGCATATTTTGCCATAACACCACGCGCATAATTTGGTTTTGGGGCGACCCACTTGGCACGACGTTCTTCGAGTTCAAAATCATCCACCAACAGGTTAATGGCGCGATTTGCCACATCAATTTCGATGATGTCACCTTCATGAACGAGTCCGATTGTGCCACCAATCATCGCCTCTGGCGCGACATGCCCAATCATTAACCCGCGTGTTCCCCCAGAAAAACGTCCATCGGTCAGCAACGCCACGCTTTGCCCAAGTCCCTGCCCCACGAGTGCGGCGGTCACACTGAGCATTTCGCGCATACCCGGCCCGCCAATGGGACCTTCATAACGGATAATCACCACATCACCCGCCACAATTTGCTGATTTTGCACGGCGGTCATGGCATCTTCTTCGCGCTCAAACACACGGGCGCGTCCTTTATGATATTGTGGCTCATCACCTTTGAGTTTGACCACACTGCCATTGATTGCAAGATTGCCCTTGAGGATAAATAATCCCCCATGATGGCTAATGGGAGAATCCAATGGCACAATCACTTTTTGCCCTTCAGTTTCGATAGCAGAGGCACATTCTTCCGCCAATGTTTTGCCTGTGACCGTGAGTGTAGACCCATCCAGATACCCGCCTTCCAGCATCCGCTGTCCCAAAAGGCGAATCCCGCCGGCTTTATACATATCCAGCGCGTTATACGTGCCTGTGGGGGTCATATCCACAATCAGGGGGGTGCGATTAGAAATGGCTTCGATTTCGTCTATGGTGAAGGGAATCCCTGCCTCACGGGCAAATGCGAGGGTATGCAGAACCGCATTGGTGCTACCACCCGATGCGGCGGCGGACGCGATGGCATTTTCGAGGGTGGCGCGGGTGATAATTTTGCTGGGGCGGAGGTCTTGTTCAATCAGGCGCATGAGCAATTCACCCGCCCGCATCGCCACATCTTCTTTTTCTGGATACACCGCAGGCACGTCGTTCATACCCATGGGTGAAATGCCCATAATCGCGGCGATGGTAGACATGGTATTGGCAGTAAATTGCCCACCACATGCCCCTGGTCCTGGGCAGGCGACATCTTCAATGGCTTTGAGGGCGGCATCGTCTATTTTGCCTGCGGCGCGTGCGCCAATGGCTTCAAACACATGGACGATGTTGATGTCTTTATCGAATTCGATTTCCCCTTTTTTATTTTTGAGTGGATATTCCCCCTCAAATCTGCCCGGTAAAATCGTCCCACCATACAGCATGAGCGAGGGCAAATCCAGCCGTTGGAGCGCCATAATGGTCCCTGGTAGGGTCTTATCGCATGACGAAAGGGCAATCACCCCATCAAAATAATTGGCACGCACCACCAATTCAATGCTATCGGCAATCATTTCACGGCTCATGAGCGAGGCTTTCATGCCTTCTGTCCCCATGGTGATGCCATCGCTAATGCTGATGGTATTAAATTCGAGCGGTGTTCCACCAGCACGTTTGATACCTTCTTTGACCTTGCGTGCCAGCATTTGCAGATGAAAATTACACGGACCGACCTCTGTCCATGTGTTGGCAACGGCGATAATCGGCTTGGCGAGGTCTTCATCGGTGAGTCCGATGCCCTTAAGCATGGCACGGGCGGCGGCGCGGTCGTTGCCTTGTACTAATGTACGACTATTGCGGTTGAGGCGTAATAAATCTCTGATTTCGGGTGTATCTGCCATAGGGTCTCCTTATATATCGCAAAAGGACGGCATATATGCCGTCCCTACAATGATAATCGGTGCAGTGTATCGGTGCAACCTATGGATTATTCTTCCAGCGTACTCACATCGCCTTCGGGCAAGCCCATCGCCCGTGCTTTTAGGACACGGCGCATAATTTTGCCACTACGCGTTTTTGGCAATGACGATACAAATTCGATTTTACTGGGTACGGCGATGGGTCCAATTTCGTGGCGGATATGATTTTTTAGTTCAGCTTCTAGCTCATGGCTGGCTTGTTTGCCCGTTTTGAGGATGCAATAGGCATAAATCACGCTACCGCGCACTTCGTCTGGTACGCCAATCACGGCGGCTTCTGCGACTGCGTTATGGCTGACCAACCCACTCTCGATTTCTGCCGTGCCTAAGCGATACCCACTGACCTTAATCACCTCGTCAATGCGCCCTATCACCCAAATATAGCCGTCATCGTCTCTGCGGGCAGAATCTCCCGCCAAATACCACCCTTGCTTGGCATACGCTGACCAATATTGCTCTACATAACGCTTATCATCACCATAAATTGTGCGGAGCATACTGGGCCACGGCGTTTTGATGACCAATTTGCCATCTTCATTCGGCTTACACGAATTTCCCTCTTCATCCACGACATCCACCACAATCCCAGGGAAGGGGCGGGTGGCGCTGCCGGGTTTGAGTCCCACCGATGGCAACGGCGTTATCATAAATCCGCCCGTTTCGGTTTGCCACCATGTATCCATAATCGGACATCTGCCCTTGCCGATGACATTATAGAACCAGCGCCATGCTTCTGGATTGATTGGCTCGCCAACACTACCCAATAGACGCAAACTGCTCAAATCGTGACGATTGGGCCACGCATCACCAAAGCGCATCAATCCGCGAATGGCAGTGGGCGATGTATAGAGAATGGTCACACCATAATCGGCAACAATCCGCCACCATCTATCGGGATAGGGGAAGGTGGGCGCACCTTCATATAAAATACTGGTCGCACCGATGATAAGGGGCGCATAGACGATATAGCTATGTCCTGTAATCCAACCGGGGTCTGCGGCACACCAAAAACGGTCTTCATCCTTAATATCAAACACCCATTGGAGCGTGGTAGATGTATAAACCTGATACCCGCCGTGTGTGTGCAAAATACCTTTGGGTTTGCCTGTTGTACCACTGGTATACAGGATAAAAAGCGGGTCTTCTGAATCGAGTTGTTCCGTCTCGCATTTGGTACTGGCAATGGGGAGCGCCATGAGGTCATGCCACCAATAATCACGTCCTTGTTGCATGGTGACAGGTGTGCCTGTGCGTTTGTGGACAATCACATGCTCCACCACGGGGGAACGGTCAATCGCTTTATCCACATTTTCTTTGAGGGGGACAATATTCCCGCGCAACCACGCCCCATCGGAACAAATTAACACACGGCTTTGGCTATCTTCAATACGGTCAGCAATAGCTTGCTCAGAAAATCCGCCATAAATCACGCTGTGCGGTGCGCCGATTTTGGCACATGCCAGCATCGTAATGACAATTTCCACCGTCCGCCCCATATAAATGGTGACTCTATCGCCTTTTTTTACGCCCATGCTCTTGAGGACATTGGCAAATTTGGAGACCTCTTGATTCAGTCGCCAATAGGACATGGTGACTTTTTCGCCATTTTCGCCTTCCCAAATGATGGCGATTTTATTTCTGCGCCATGTCTTGGTATGACGGTCTAGGGCATTGAGGATGATATTGGTCTTGCCGCCTGTGAACCATTTATAAAACGGCGGGTTACTATCATCCAGTACCTTATCCCATTTCTGATACCAATCGAGCGTCTCGGCGCGTTTTGCCCAAAATGCGAGTGGGTCTGCGGTGGCTTCGGCATAAACGGCTTCATAATCGGGGATATGGGCATTTTTAACAATATCTTCGGCGGGATAGTACCATTCGGTGGTATTAAAATTAAGTTGTGAGTCACTCATTAAAAGAACTCCTTTTTTCTCCAAAACCAGTTAGTTATTTTAGCTTACTTACTTCTTTTTGTCGTTATACAGTGTAAGCCATTTTGATGATTTTGGCAAAAAGATGAAAAAATGTGCTATAGTAACCATGTGAGGATTTATCATTTTAGGTGAAATGACATGACTTTAGAGAAAAATCTACAAGAATTTATAATCTATTTTCAGAATCATATTACAGGTGATGAAAAAGGTGAGGCGCAAATCTTTTTAGACCGTCTATTTTTAGCACTCGGTTATGCTGATGGAATAAAAGGCGCAGATGCCACCGCCGAGTCGCGCATTCAATTCAAAACAGATGAAAAATCTACAACTCGTTTCGCTGATTTGATTATTCCTAGCAAAGTCCTCATTGAGATGAAAAAACGCGGTGAAGACTTGCAAAAACATTACGGACAAGCCTTTAGTTATTGGCAACAACTTGCACCTAATACCCATTACATGATTTTGTGTAACTTTGATGAGCTATGGGTTTACGATATGCACTATCAGACCAGTTACCCAATGACGAAAATCAAAACACAAAATTTGACAACCGAATGGGGTGCAATTAGCTTTTTATTACCCATACCTCAAAAACCCGTTTTTAAGTCACCTGATAATTTACGAGAACTCTCTCAAGATGCGGCATACCAATTAGCAGAATTATTCAAGTCGCTATCAAAACGAAATATTCCTAAAGAACAAGCCTTGCATTTTGTCCTACAATGTATGGTTGCCATGTTTGCTGAGAATATTGGCATGTTACCACGCGATACTTTTACACGCATTATTGATGAGGTGAAAGATAATCCCCGCGAAGCACATGATTTATTATTTTTGTTGTTTACAGTGATGAATAAACGTTCTGGTGTATCGGTAGGGCGTTTTTATGATGTCCAATATTTTAATGGTGGTTTATTCAAAGATATCAACCTGCCTAATCTATCCTCTGAGGAGATTCGTAGATTACGGGAAATGTGTAATTTTAATTGGTCAAAAATCCGACCAGAGATTTTTGGCACAATCTTTGAAAAAACGATGGATAAAGATGAACGACATGATTTTGGGGTACATTACACTAGCGAAGCAGATATTCGATGTATTGTGAATCCTGTCATTGTGCGTCCCTGGGCAGATAAAATTGTATCGGCAAACACCGTCCAAGAACTTAAAGATATTCACCAAGCCTTATGTCATTACAAAGTATTAGACCCTGCTTGTGGAAGTGGTAACTTTTTATATATCGCCTATCGTGCTATGAAGGGGTTAGAGCGCCAGATTGTTGATAAACTTGCGAGTTTAGGTGAATTACTTGATTTAAATACATCCCAAAGTGTAAATATTAAACAATTTTTTGGGTTTGATATCAAACCTGTGGCAGTCGAAATTGCACGGGTTTCGATGATGATAGCCAAGAAATTGACGATTGATGAATTAGGCTTATCTGAAAAAGCACTCCCATTGGATGATTTAGATGATAATATTCGTGCCGAAGATGCACTGTTCGCCGATTGGGGTGATTTTGATGCGTGCATTGGCAACCCACCCTATTTAGGGGCGAAATTGCTCAAAGTTGAGCATAGCGCGGAATATGCCCATCGTGTTCGGAAAGCATTTCCAAAAGTGCCGAACAATGCCGATTATTGTGTATATTGGTTTCGGAAAGCACATGAACTTATGCAAGATGGGGCGCGTGCAGGGTTGGTCGGCACGAACACCATTCGGCAAAATTATTCGCGCGTAGGCGGATTAGATTATATCGTTGCCAACAATGGCAAAATTTATGAGGCATATTCATCATTACAATGGTCAGGTGAAGCCAAAGTACATATTTCGATTGCTTGTTGGAGCAAAGGCGAATCACCTTATAAACCTGCCCGCTTATGGGTAGATGAAGGCATGAATATGCTTGAAGTACCACTTATCAGCAGTAGCTTATCGCCCAAAACGGATGTAAGTGGCGCACATCAATTGATTTGTAATAAAAAGCCTAAAAAGACTTTTCAAGGCTTAATCCCTAAAAATGATGGCTTCGTCTTATCGCCTGAACAGGCACAAAAGATGCAATCATCAGATTTATTTAGTCGAGATGTCATCTTCCCATTTCTTACAGGGGATGATTTTTTATCACAACCATTTGCTCAACCAACTCGCTTTGTAATTGATATGAATCAGTATTCAATTTTAGAAGCACAACGCTTTATAGAAGCCTTTAAGCATATCCAAAAGACTGTCTTACCAGAGCGTGAAGCAAAAGCCCGTGAAGAGAAGATTAAAAATGCACAATTACTTAAAACGAATCCAGAGGCTAAAACTGATTATCTTCACCAAGAATTCTTAGATAATTGGTGGAAACATGGTTTTACCCGTGATTCAATGATAGAAGCCATTGCCCCATTATCACATTATATTGTGTGTTCACGGGTCACAAAACGACCTATCTTTGTATTCGTTAAGCATCCTATTCGCCCTGACGGTGCCCTGCAAGTTTTTGCATTTGAAGATGATTATAATTTTGGCATTTTGCAATCATCGTTACATTGGTTATGGTTCACCGAAAAAGGTTCAACACTCAAATCTGACTATCGTTATACATCGAATACCGTATTTAATACCTTCCCATTTCCACAAAACCCAACAGTTGAACAAATTCGAGCCATTGCCGATTGCACTCGCACCATTTTGGCTTATCGTCACACTATACAAGAAAAATCGCAGACAGGGATATCATTGAGGCAAATTTATAAATCATTAGAGATGCCAGGTAAGAACGAATTACGAGAATTGCACGCCACATTAGATAATGCCGTTATATCGGCTTATGGTTTTGACCCAGAAGGGGATATGTTGGCGCAATTATTATCTTTGAATGAAACGATATTCAACAAAGAAAAAGCAGGTGAATCTGTTTTAGCGCCTGGAATTCCACCTTACTATCCTAATCCAGAAGAATTAGTCAGTGATTATGCAATTAACCCAAAATAAATTGTGATGGTCTTGGCAGGTGCATTCCGCGCCTGCCGAGACCTTGTTTACGCTATTAAAAACTTTCGGTTATAACATCGCCTGCACGCTCATAATTCACGATACTGTAAGCGCACTAAAGGCTAATACCGTTAAGTTAAGGTTTTTTATCCCCACCCCAACCCCTCCTCAAAAATTGGAGCGGGGCTAAAACCTCGCCTAGAAACGGTTTTCTCCCCTTTCCCCACTCGGTGAGGATAAGGGGCAGGTGGATAGGGGCTGTTTTTAAGGTGCTAACTTAACGGTATTGCACCAAAGGCGCTAAAACCACCCCAAAATAATCTATTATCCTCAAAATTGATGGAGAACCGAAAACAAATTCATAGGATTATGTCAATAACTCATCATTAAACGTGTTTTCACCCCACCTCCAACCCCCTCCCCAAAAAATTGGAGCGGGGGCTAAAACCTGCCCTAAAATGGGTTTCTCCCCCTTTCTCCACGCAGTGGGGATAAGGGGGCTGGGGGTGCTTTAAGCTGATAATTGACTTGAAAATGCTTATCCATTGAAATTTGAAAATCATTTGAATTCAAAATAGTTGTTCCATGAGTGGCAAGTTGCCAATCGGCATCAGTTAAGGCTAAGCACTGAAATTTAGGTCGAATTTGTGTTTGATAATATAGCAATTGACGCATGGCTTTTTTACGGAATAATCCACGTAAAATTTCAAATTCAACAGGTTGTGTTAGACATAAAATATTCGTACTTTGTTTAATGCGTATTTGTTCGATAATTGAACTATGTTTTTTGATGATGTCTGAAATGACATTGGTATCTAAAATATAGATTTGTGCGCTCATAAATCATCACCTAGTGGGGCGATATATTCATTGGTCATATCCTCTAGCATATCCTCAAATTCAGCATCACTCATGCCTTCGTGCATAGCATCAATTGTTTCTAACAATGCGTCTATATCCATCGTGCCGATTTGTAAGTTGGGTGTGGCTTGTGAAGGTTTGCACTGCATCAAGATAATTTTTTAATAGGTCAATTTCTGAGAGGCTCAATTCGTCTAATTGCTTTATCATTTCTTGAAGTGGCATGGATTTTTTACCTCATATCATCATTTATGCTATTATGACCCCAAATAAAATTTTCATTTGCATCAGAAAGGATATATACCCATGACCACGCCTGCTAATTTATTTGACTTTGAACCCCTCGCCCGCGAAAAAATGTACCATGACCACTTTGAATATTATGTCGGTGGCGCAAATGACGAAATTACCCTGCGCGAAAATCGGGAGTCATTTGACCGTTTATTGCTCCGTCCGCGTATGTTGCGCGACTCTAGCCAGCGCGACTTGTCGGTGACTGTGTTGGGTCAAAAACTGGATGTCCCTTTTATGGTTGCGCCGATGGCACTGGCAAAACTCGCCCATCCACAAGGGGAATCTGCCGTAGCACGGGCGGCAAAACAGCGCGGGGTGGGGGTGGTACTCAGCACCATATCCACCGTATCGCTAGAAGATATTGCCGATATTCGCCCCAATCCGTTGTGGTTTCAGTTATATGTGTATAAAGACCGCGAAATCACCCGTGATTTAGTCCAACGGGCAGAGGCAAGTGGCTATGGGGCATTGGTTGTGACGGCAGACACCCCCTATTTGGGCAGGCGTGAGCGCGATGTTAGAAATATCCTGCAAATTCCAGAAGAATACACCAGCGTGAATTTGCGCCCGTCCGATGCCAATCGTGCCGTCCCCACCCGTAGCGATAAGGCGCTCACACACGTTATCGCCCGTTTTTATGATGATTCGCTTACATGGGCAGATATGGAATGGTTGGCATCCATCACCAATATGCCTGTGGTGGTAAAAGGTATTATGCGCGGGGATGATGCACAATTGGCGGTGGAACATGGCTTGAAGGGGGTGGTAGTATCGAATCATGGCGGACGGCAACTCGATACCACCATAGCGACCCTCACGGCGCTCCCCGATGTGGTGGCGGGTGTGGATGGCAAGGCAGATGTATTGCTCGATGGTGGTGTTCGGCGTGGGACAGATATTCTGAAAGCATTGGCACTCGGCGCAAAAGCAGTATTGGTGGGTAGACCAATTTATTTTGCATTGGCGGCGAATGGCGAATCGGGTGTATTGCACGCCTTTGACTTATTGCGCGATGAATTTGACCTTGCGATGGCGCTATGTGGTGTTCAACGTGCCGATAGTGTTCCGCGTGATATTTTGGCAATTTGAGATTCATGGGCTAAAATCGGTTGTGGGGCGCACACTATTGCGCCCTTACATGAAACACCGACTGGTAAATATGGGTTGTTCCATGTGGTATATATATCAATCATTGGGATGTGACGGGATATGATAACAGAACAAAGTATAGATGAACGCATTGCACCCTTGCGTGCCGATATTCGGCGCTTGGGCAATTTGTTGGGGATGATTATTCAAGAACAAGAAGGCGAGGATATTTTTAACCTCGTGGAGCAGGTGCGGGCAGATGCCAAAGCACGGCGTGGTGGGGATGCAGAGGCGGCAGAACGCCTCAAAGCGACTATTCGCGCAACCACCTTACCAGAAAAGCGGATGCTCATTAAAGCCTTTGGCAATTATCTGCAATTGATTAATATCGCAGAAGAACAGCATCGTATTCGTACCATCCGTGAGCGCGAATTGACCAGTAATCTGGGTGAATCTATCGAAAGTGCGGTGGCAGAACTCAAGGTATTGGGACATTCTGCGGGGCAAATCCGCGATATGCTAGAAAAAATCCGTGTACGGCTTGTCCTCACAGCGCATCCATCAGAGGCAAAACGCCAAGAAGTCCTCATCAAATTACGTGATATTGCCACGATGATGAACCTGCAAGAGACAACTACCCTTCTCCCCCGTGAGCAACGCCGTGTGACCGATGATATTTTGCGCCGTATTGAGCAATTGTGGCAGATTCAGCCCACCCGCACCACCCGCGCAACAGTGGCGGAAGAAGTGGATGCAGGCGTGTATTTTATCACACAGGTGATTATGAATGTCCTCATCGAAATTTACGACACCCTTCAACGGGTGTTAGAGGAACATTACCCAGATGAAGATTGGTCAGATTTACCGCCACTGCTCAGTTTTGCCAGTTGGATGGGGGGTGATAGGGACGGTAACCCCAACGTCACGCCAGAAGTCACCCTCAAGACGCTCCAGACCATGCGCCGTGCCGCCCGTAATGCCTATTTGGGCGATATTGCTTATCTGCGTGATAGGCTCACACAATCGCAACAAGAGGTGGCTATCGCGCCCGATTTGGTGGAAAAATGGCGTGCGGAAAATTTGAATACGCGCTATCCCGATGAATTTTATCGTGAAGTCATGGATGCGATTTACTATCGGCTAGAGGCAGATTTATATAAATCTGGAGCGGAACTCTTGGCAGATTTAGAACAAGTGCAAGCCAGCCTCAAAGATAATAACAGCACCCATTCATCACAAGGGACACTCGGATGGCTCATTCGCAAGGTGCAATTATTTGGCTTGCATCTCGCCCCCTTGGATATTCGAGAAGATGCGCGGTTGCACGCCTCTGCGCTCACCGAGATGCTTGCCCATTATGGTATTGCAGAAAATTTTAGTGACTTGTCAGAATCAGAAAAAATCGCCATCCTACAACATGAAATTTCCAACCCACGACCACTTTTCCCCATCAATCCACAATTCTCAGATGTGACCAACCGCATCATTGCCACATGGCGCATGATAGCAGAGGCACATAAACTCTATAGCCCTGCGGTGATAGACTGTTTTATCACCAGCATGAGCCAACAAGCCAGTGATGTCCTCACACAATTGCTTTTTGCCACAGAAGTCGGTGTGGCAGATGATCTCGACCTTGTGCCACTGTTTGAAACTGTGGATGATTTGCAACGTGCGCCAGAAGTGATGGAAATGTTATTCACCAATGAGGCATATCATACACATCTCAACAAACGGCGTACCCCCGATGCTCAATTGCGCCAACAAATCATGATTGGATATTCTGATAGCAACAAAGATGGCGGGTATATCGCCTCTAATTGGAATTTGTATGTGGCACAAGAAAGCCTCGCAGAAGTATGTGTCGAATACAATGTAGCAGTGGAATTTTTTCATGGGCGGGGTGGTAGCATTGGGCGGGGTGGTGGTCCGACCAACCAAGCCATTCGGTCACAACCTGCCCATGCCTTGCATGGTGAGATTAAAATCACCGAACAGGGCGAGGTCATTGCCTATCGCTATAGCAATAGTGCCATCGGTTATCGGCATTTAAGCCATGTTGTCCATGCGGTATTGGTGGCGGTGGGCGACCAGAGTAACCATATCATCAAACCCGAATGGCGCGAGGCGATGAGCATCCTCTCTGAACACGGGCAATATGCCTATCGTGCTTTTGTCTATGAGACAGAGGGTTTTTATGATTATTGGCAACAAGCCACACCTATCAATGAACTGGCGAGTATGCCCATTGGGTCACGCCCCGCACGCCGTAAAGCAGGCGGATTAGAATCTATCCGTGCCATCCCGTGGGTGTTTAGTTGGATGCAAAGCCGTGCGATTATCCCTAGCTGGTATGGGGTGGGGTATGCGCTGGCGACCTATTGCGATACACACCCCCATGGGTTAGAAACACTCCAAACGATGTATCGGGAGTGGGCATTTTTTAACAATCTCATCGAAAATATGGAATTGGATGTGGTCAAAGCCGATATGGGCATCGCAGAACTGTATGCCGAATTGGTGGGCGATAGTGACTTGCGCCGTAAGATATTCGCCCAAATCCGCAGTGAACACACCCGCGCATGGGATTTTATTTGTAAGGTGACGGGGCAGGTTGAGCCACTGGCAAAAATGCCCGTGATTTTGCGGTCTATCTCACGCCGTAACCCGTATGTAGACCCATTGAACTTTTTGCAGGTGGAATTATTGCGCCAATTGCGCCAAACCACACCCGATACCGATGAGCATCGCACCCTTTTGCGCGAGACACTCGCCACCGTGAACGGCATCGCCGCGGGTATGAAAACGACTGGGTGATTGTGTCGTATACTATAAAAAAAGTGTGTGAGGTGATTTATCATGACACTACAAGAGATAAAACAAGTGGTGCTTGAACTGAGCCATGCAGAAAAAAAAGAACTCGGTGCTTATATTGGTGAAATAGTGGTGGAGGGTGAAGAACAACACCCACCACAAGCACTTTCTGAAAAAGATAAAATTCGCCAGATGTTAGGAGATGCTTTGGTTGAATTTTCTGAACCCCCCGAAGAACTTTCTATTGATGAACAAACATTGCTGGCGATATTAGATACGCCTTATGTGAAATGAAATGGGCAAAATTGGGCAATTTGACTCGCCTATGGCTCAAAGCCATAGGCTATTCGACTTTGAAGCCCACTGAAGGGGCTATTTTTTACCCGATTTTAAGGTGAAAATCCATTTTATGGCAGGTTTTAGCGCCTTTAGTGCGC
>DAOTUO010000101.1:0-10050 GCA_034436595.1 Anaerolineae bacterium
CTGCCTATTTTGGAGATGTAGTGGCGGATTAGAGGCGGTAGCCTCGTATATCCGCCATAATGCTCCTAAACTGAAATGCACATGATTCCCCTATATCCATCTTGCGCCCAATCCAAAACAGGCAGAAAATAGACACATAATGCAAATCGTCATCAATTGATACGGATTATGTCCCCCTACGACCACGCATCATAGGGACTGCTTGTTATTGTTCTCATACCAAAAGGTAACAGTATGGCTTCAGATACCCCAGAAATACCGACTGCCTCATCACCAGAAATAGATATGCCCCTGCTCACCAAAGATGATAAAGATGCCATCCGCGCTTATCTCGCACGGGCAGAAGTGCGCCATTCGACCCTGCACCGCATCGCCATCGGGTTTATCAGTGGGGCGGGATTATTACTCCTGTTCCCCATCTTCTTTCGGGATATTATCACCATCATCCTCTCTACACTTCTCAACGAAACATGGAATCATTTCCCGATGTTGGGGACAAATGGCACGATTCTCACGGTGGCACTCATGCTATCGGTGGGGATTCCGTTCATGATTTCGGTATTCATCCCCATTTATGCCCTGTACCTATTGCTCAAAGACATCGTGCATTTTTATTTTAGTGTGTATACCCCCGGATTCCCCTCTGACCTAAACAACCCCACCTTTTCATTGACGGGAATGGCGTTCCCGTTGGATGAATCGGAAACCGTGAAAAAAGCCGTGTATGCCTATCAATATCGGCATCACGATAACCATTTTCTGATGGCATTTAGTGAGGAACGCAAACGCGAATATCTGGATAGTTTTATTCAGCAGACGGGCGGAAAAATCATCCCAGAGAGTCGGCAACGGCATAAATTGGCAAAAATGGGCATCACATCGCATGAAGTTGACCCCACAGAGGTCAATCGGCTCAATGCCATGTTTGGGCTGGCTCGCCTCACCGATAGGACGCTCATCGAAGAAGTGGCGTATATCGAGATGGTCATGTCACGCAGTATTATTTATCTGCGCCGTATTGTGATTCGGTATGTCAAAACATTGCTGGTATTCATTTGGACGGCGCTGATTTCCTTTATCATGGTGCCATTTTTGGCTGATGTCCGCTTTCCGCCACTGTTGGTTTTGGCAGTGGGATATTTCATCTGGTCATTTTGGGCGCAGTATGTGATTCATCTGCCTGTGCGCTGGATGTATAAGTTTGATAAGGAATTGGGCAAAAATGCCAATATAGACCGTCAAATTGTATTTTTAGAATCACAGGTGCGTCGTTGGATTTGGGCGGCGATGACTGCCAGTGTTTTTGCGCTTGTTTTGTCAATTGCCTCTATAATCGTGTAGAATAGAGAGAGTTCGCATCACGATAGGAAAAAACGCGCATGACCATTGAAAAATCTGAGGGCGAAAAGCGCACCAAACCACTCAACCCACAAGGCGGGCAATCGCTTGCGACCATCTATGTCATCCCGCATTTACGTTGGGAACGTGAGTCGGATGAGACCTTTGAGTTGCGCCGAGCCAAATTGCTCACCACACTCGCACGCCTCAATGAACAGATGGGGATGGTGCCAGATACGGGCATTTTGCCCATGCGGTCGTTTTTGCTCAGTGGACAGACGGTTATTTTGGAAGATATTGCCGCCGTCCGTCCCGATTTGGTGACATTGCTGGTCATCTATAATGCGGGCGGGCGCTTGGGCATTGGTCCGTGGTATGTCTTGGTAGATGAGGCGCTGGTCAGTGGCGAATCGCTCGTCCGCAATTTGCTATTGGCACGTACCAATGCCGCCCAATATGGACTCAAACTCATGGCAGTGGGGTATTCGCCATTATCGAGTGGACACACCGCCCAATTGCCTCAAATTTTGCGCGGATTTAACATGGATGTGGCATTTTTGCGCTATAACACCAATAAGCCCTATGTCACCCATCGGTGGGAAGCGCCCAATGGCAGTAGCATCTTGTTGATTAATCACGACCAAAATATGCTCCGATTTTATCCACCAGAGACCGCCGAGACAGTCGCCAAACACACCGATGACCAGCGCAAAATTCGACCTAATGGTCCATTTTTGTGGCTGTATGATTCTGGGTCATCCATCCGCCAGTTATCGGATATTGTGCCAGAAGTGACGAATAAGACGGGCTTGTCGGTGAATCAGAGCGACCTCGAAAAATATGCCCGTGCCTTACGTCAAGAAGTCCCAGACAACATGCGCCCCATTTTGCAGGGGGAATTGCGCGACCAAACCCTGCGCGAAAACGACTTTTTGTTCACAGGGACACTCTCTACCCGCATGTATCTCAAACAATCTAATGCACAACTTCAGGCGTTGCTCATTGGGGCAGTCGAGCCAATGCTCACTATCGCGCTCACACACGGCACGATTACCTATCCTGCCAATCTGAGGGCATTATTGGGGCATACATGGCGCTTATTACTCAAAAATCAGGCGCGGAGTGCATTGGGTGGAATTAGCAACGATGAAGTGCATCAAGAAAATGAGGTCAATTCACGGCGTATTGCCGATAATGCCCAACACATCATCTCAGAAAGCCTGTGGGCATTGGGGATGAGTGTGCATCAACCGTATGTCACGCACGCCCCTACCGATAAGACATGGGTGGTGGTATGGAATTCGCAATGCTGGTCACGCAAACAGGTGATGGAATATCCGCTCGATTTGCCCACTGGCACATATCCGCAACGGGTGTTGGATGATAAGGGCGAGTCGCAATCGTTTGGGTGGCAACCAACGACCAATACACTATCGTTTTTGGCGGATGTCCCTGCGGTTGGCTATGCCGTCTATTCCATCGAATTGGGAGATACCCCACCAGATGAAAAATTGCACGGCATCCGCACCACACCAGGGACGGTTATTGGGCGTATTGATGGCGAGATGGTGTCTATCCAAAATAATCAGGTAGTCTGGAAACGTGGCGAAACGGTCATCACCGACCTATTGCGGTTTTATGACGGTGGTGATGCAGGCGATGCGTTTAATTATAGCCCACCCATAAGTGACCAAATCGTCCTCGCGGATTTGACCAATGATGTGCGGGTAGAATCATCCCCCCTCTATGAACGGCTCATTCTCAAACATCGGATGCGCCTCGCGCCTGCGCTCAAAGACGATAGAACCCGTGAGCGTGGGCTAAAATTGATGGAAATTACCACGACAATCACCCTCTATGACCATACATCGGGTGTGTTTTTTCATACCGAATACGAAAATGTTGTCAAAGACCATCGCCTACGCGCTCATTTGCGGACAGGACTATCTGCCGATGTGGTGACGTGTGATGCGCCCTTTGCCCTTGTTCAGCGGCCTGTCAAAATTGAGGGGAGCGCGATTCCGCCACTCGGTGCCGAAGGTGTGACCAACTGCCAACCTCTGCAAAATAGCGTGACTGTCTCGCAAGATAATGGGAGTCTATCGCTGGTGGCGCGGGGGCTTGGCGAATATGAGCCAATCCCAGAAGATGACCAAGTGAGCATTGCCCTCACATTGGTGCGGAGTGTGGGATGGTTGAGTCGTGATGATTTGCAAATCCGCAAGTGCGGTATCACCAAAAAAATGCCCCTACACGGCGCACAAGTGCAACGCCACATGACAGCAGATTATGCCCTCGTGCCATCACCCGCCAAAAATCCTGCGACCATACTGCGTACAGGGATTGAATTTACTGGCACATTGCCTGTTTATCAACTCGATACCCCGCCGAGTCGGTTGCGCCGTAGCTTTTTATCGGTGGTGAGCGATATGGCAACTGGTGCAGATAGTGATGGAGAAGGGGCAATCCTCACCACCATCAAACCACCAGAACGTGGACAGGGCTGGATTTTGCGTTTTTATAACCCGCACGAAAAACCGACAGAATTGCTCATCACGCCATTTGTGCGCCCCGTTGTTGAGCGTGGCGAATTGATGACCCTCTCAGAAGAACAAGAGGGCTTCATAGACCCAGATGCCAATGGGCGCATGGGTGTGTTGGTCAATCCACACGAAATTGTCACCTTAATGCTTGTTTTTCCACAACAGGGGTAAACTAGATAGTGATGATATGCTATGCCTAAATTTATGGCAATTTCATATGGCATATGCCATAATTGTTGAAGGTTTATTGTATGAGGATTTTGTTTAATGGGCATTCGGATTCAATGGGATGATGAAAACACTAAATTAGCATTACACTACATCTATGAAGGCATGTGGATGTGGGAAGAGAATTATCAGGCGATTGATGATTCTATTGCCTATTTTGATTCTGAAGACTATGTTGTTAACCTGATTATTGATATGACACGTAGTTCTGGTTATCCTGCGGGTAATATCCTTTCACATTTTCGTAATATGGCAGAACGCTATAGCGAAAAAGCGGGTCATAATGTTGTCATCAACAATAATCCCTTCACGCGCATGATGTCTGATACGTTTAACAAAATCTATAAGCCCAAAAAGATAAAAGGGAAAAGTTTTTTTGTAAAAGATTTGACCGAAGCACGCGCAACTTTAGAACGCCTCCGTAAAATTCGTAATGAAGTAGAAAAGGGAAGCTGATGGCATCTAAACCCGCTAAAAAACCTCAATCAGAAGATACTGGTAAGTCATCCCCAAGCACCATTGATGTCAAAAATCCGGTCACAGGTGAATTGATTGGTGTTGTCCCAAAAACAGACCAAAAAACAATCGCCCATGTTTTTGAGCAAGCCCAAGATGCTTTTCCCAGATGGGCGGCATTGAGTGTCGCACAGCGTGGTCAAATGCTCCGTAAATGGGGCGATTTGATGTGGGCAGAGCAAAATCGTGTCATGCGGATGATTCGTGATGAGACGGGCAAAAACGACACAGGCGCATTTTTGGAATTGATAGGGCTAGATAACACGCTCAATTACTATATTCCACAAGCACCCAAATTGCTTGCGCCACAACGCCGTCCCAGCCTATTCCCAATCATTCAAAGGTCACGGGTGTTTTTCAAACCGCATGGTGTGGTAGGCATTATCTCCCCATGGAACTATCCGCTATTTTTGGCATTGGGCGATGCCGTTCCTGCATTATTGGCGGGTAACGTGATTGTCCTCAAGCCCAGCGAATTTACCCCATTCACAGCGATGGTGGCGGTGGATTTGATGATGCAAGCGGGAATTCCGCAAAATGTGGTGCAGATTGTCACAGGGGATGGCACGACAGGGAAGGCACTTATTGATTTAGCCGATTATGTGTGCTTTACGGGCAGTACCGCCACCGGACGCAAAGTCGCGGTGCAGGCGGCAGAACGGCTGATTCCTTATAGCCTCGAATTGGGCGGAAAAGACCCGATGATTGTGCTAGAAGATGCCAATTTAGATATTGCCTCTGCTTCTGCCATTATGAATGCGTGCGAAAATGCGGGTCAGATGTGCATTAGTACCGAGCGCGTGTATGTGGCAGAAAAAATTTATGATGAATATGTCGGGCGGGTGGTGGACTATGCCAAATCGCTCACGATGGGCGCGGGTGATGGCTTAGATGTCCACATGGGTAGTATGACCACCGAGCGCGAATTGCTTCGTACAGAGGCACATATCCAAGATGCCCTCAATAAAGGTGCAGAATTGGTTTTTGGGGGCAAACGTCGCCCAGAATTGGGACCGTTATTTATTGAACCAGCTGTGCTGATTCATGTTGACCATTCGATGATGGTGATGAAAGATGAGACGTTTGGTCCCATTGTTCCCATTATGAAAGTATCGAATGAACAAGAGGCGATTCGCTTGGCAAATGATAGCGAATATGGCTTATCTGCCAGCATTTATACCCGCGATTTGGCGCGTGGCGAAAGACTCGCCGTTCAACTCGAAACGGGGTCTGTGACGATTAATCGCGGTAGCGCAGGTGTGGCGGCATCCATCGCGCTCCCATGGGGCGGTGATAAAGCCAGTGGGGTGGGTCGGCGCGGTGGTCCAGAAGGATTATATCGCTTTACCAAAGCACAATCGGTCTTTACCGATACGCTCATAGGGACACAAGCCTCATTGACCCTATTAGACCCGCTTACCCTATTTGGGGTGAAGGCAATGCGGGTTGTACGGCGGTTTGTGTCTGATATTTAAGACGTGTAGACATAACGGTTTTGGACGCGATATATCGCGTCCCTATAACCCCAAACGCAGTAGGGACGGTATACATACATCCCGTCCAAAAACGACACACTAAAAATCAACAGTTGGCTTTGTAATGAGTGATGAGGGATATGCGATATGGGTTCTTTTCTAAAACGTGTACAACAAGGTGAGCCACCTAAAAAACCGAATAATAACGAAGAGTCGAATTTTGACGACATCGAAGCCGAATTAGATTTAGATGCGCGTCTTGATGGCAAGGGCAACAAAAAATCTGCTTCTGCACCACCACCATCGGATGCCAAGCCAGAGGCTAAACCAGATGCCAAGCCAAAAGCCGATACACCCCTGCCACAAACGGGTTTTAGTGGCACGGTGAAGCCGATTGGTGTGCTAGATACCCCAACGACACTCGACACGGGGTATGTTGTGCCTGCCAAACGGCGTACATCGCCCACTGTGAGCAAACTCCGCAAGCAATTGCGCCCAAAGTTATTGGCGATTCCAGAAGAGATGGACACATGGAATCGCAACAACCCCGAAAAACAAAAAATTGTCGTTGACCGCTTGGTCGAAATCCTCAAAAAAATGAGTGTATCACTCACCAAAGTCGAGTTTGAAGAACTGCGCGAGGGCTTGCTCAATGACCTATTGGGATTTGGGGCGATTGAGCCATTGGTGCAAGATAAAACCTACTCCGAAATTATGGTGAATGGGTCTGAAGTGGTGTTTGCCGAACACAAAGGCAAATTACGCGAGACAGAAATTGTCTTTGATGACGAAGACCATGTGTTATGGACAGCACAACGGATTGTGCGCCCCCTCATGCGCTCGCTCAATCGTGCCAATCCGATGGTGGATGCCCGCCTACCAGATGGCTCGCGGGTGCATATTGTGTCGCAACCATCCGCATTGTGTGGCACAACCATGACCATCCGTAAATTTCCAGATAAACGCCTCACAGTGGAAGATTTGGTCAAATTTGGCTCATTCCCAGAGGATGTTGGCAAATTTTTTGAGGCGTGTGTGGTCTCACGGTTGAATGTCGTGGTATCGGGTGGTACGGGGTCTGGTAAAACGACATTGCTCAATGTGCTAAGTTCTTTTATCCCAGAAGATGAACGCATTATTACTGTTGAAGATTCGGCAGAACTCAATTTGGCACAACGCCATGTGGTGCGTCTGGAAACTGCGCCACCTATACCAGGGACAGAGGATGAAGGCAGGCTCGAAATTCGGGATTTGGTCAAAGGCACATTGCGGATGCGCCCAGACCGCCTTGTGATTGGTGAGTGTCGGTCTGGCGAGGCGCTAGACATGCTCCAAGCCATGAATACGGGGCATGATGGTTCTTTGACCACTGTGCATAGCAATAGCCCACGCGATGCCATTGGTCGTCTGGAAACATTGTGTATGATGGCGGGGATGAATCTGCCAATTTTTGTGATTCGCGCCCAAATCGCCAGCGCGGTGAACTTGCTTGTGCAACAAAGCCGATTAAAAGATGGCTCACGCAAGGTGGTGCAGGTGACAGAGATACAAGGCATGGAAGGCGAAAGTGTGGTATTGCAAGATATTTTTGTCTATCGGACAGAAGGACAAAAAGAATCTGGCTATTCACACGAAGGGGGCGGGTTGATGCAAGCGACTGGCTTCCGCCCCAAATTTGTGGATAAGTTCAAGCAATATGGCTTCAATTTGCCCGGTCGTATCTTTGGCGCGGGGCAAAACAAATTCTAGGCGTTTTTAACCATCTGGGGCAAGCGCAAGGTGAATTGTGACCCCTTGCCTTGCTCACTGGTGACGGTAATATCCCCGCCCATCATCACCGCAAAACGCCGACTAATCGAAAGCCCCAAACCCGTCCCGCCATATTTGCGTGTGGATGAACTATCTACCTGCGAGAAATCTTTGAATAATTTGCCCAATTGCTCCGCTTCCATGCCAATGCCTGTGTCTGTTACTGCGAAATTCATATGTGCCTCAGCACCGTCTTTGGCTTGTGAGGGGGTGATAATGAGGCTAATGGTGCCGTCCTCTGTAAATTTGGTGGCATTATTGAGCAAATTAAGCAAAATTTGGCGTACCTTCATACGGTCTGCGTGGATTTGTAACCCACCGATGCTTGGCAAGATGAGTTGGTTGCGATTTTTCTCGATGGCGGGGCGAATCATTGTCCCGACTTCTTCGACCAATGGTGCGAGGTCAAAGGTCTCTAGGTCTAAATTCATCTTGCCCGCCTCAATTTTGGACAGGTCTAAAATATCGTTTATCAATTTGAGCAGATGCTCGCCCGACAAACGGATTTTTTGCACAAACCCCGATAACTCATCTAAGCCTGCGTTATCTAAATCTTCGATGGTCAGCTCACTATAGCCCAAAATAGCATTGAGGGGTGTGCGTAGCTCATGGCTCATATTGGCTAAGAACGCAGATTTGGCATAGCTGGCGGCTTCTGCCGATTCTTTGGCACTACGGAGCGCCTCTTGGACTTGTTTTTCTTGACGACGGGTGACGGTGACATCTAATAGCGCCCCAAACACCACCGCAAACGCCACCCCTGCCACCATCAGCGCGATGGAGAATAATCGGATGCTACTTTGCCCTTGCAGATAAATATCGCGCTCTAAAACAACGCGTAAGATGATAGATGAGCGCCCATTGATATTGGGTATGACCTGATAGGCGGCGATTTGCTCCTCGCTCAATGCCTGTATCATGCCCTGTTGCGGATTCCTGAGCAAATCTGCTTGCACAAATACCACATCATCGGGTAGAGATTCACCTTGCACGCGGAAAATATCAATAGCGAGGCGGGTTGTCTCACGCAGTTCATCCATAAACCCTTCATCTACAAATCTGCCCCATATCAGCGTGCCTACGGGCGGACCTGTACGCTCCCCTGTGAGGATATTATGCGAGACAACCATCATCATACCCTGTGGCAACATGATAAATCCGCTTTGGCTATCGCGGTCTTGTGGCAATTGGCGCAGTGTGCCTTCTGATGTCAGATAGGGTTCTATGCTGGCGGGGATAGTGCTTGTTGTGTCGTTGATGAGGTCATATGCCCCCTCAAAGACCCGCCTGCCCGCCGTATCCAGATAAAACACCAGATTAATGCCGATGGTGGTGAAGGTGGTATCGGATAAATTGCTTGTGCGATAGGTCTCATTGCCATCTTGGACAAACTGATAGGTATCATCCCAATGCGACCAATCTTCATTGAGGCGGACAAATGCGCTCCGTTGCAAATCTAACCCATTAATGGCGCGTGTTAGGTTTTGACGGGCATCTGCTTCTTCTAATTTGAGATAATTATCCAAAAGGGTGGCACGCGAGGCGATATAGACTAGTCCTAAGAATAGGGATAGCGTGATGATGATGATGAGTAGTATCTGTAGACGTATTTTCATAGCGACTCTTTGATGTGTCATGATAAGGTGTGTTTTCTCTATCTTAATCGCATTTCAATTTTTGTGCATGTACATCAATCCCAATAATTGACACAGCCACAGTACAGGTGCTATACTATCTCTAATTCACGAAATAAAGAGTGCCTTTTTAACATAAACTTTGCGAAAATATTTTTTGCAGGAATGTTAGGGCAAATGGATTGTTGTCAGTCATCCGGATCGGTCTCGCACGGCAAACCCTCCGAACCGTGTCAGGGGCGGAAGCCAGCAGCACTAAGGAGTTCCGTTTGGGTGTTGCGAGTTAGCCGGTCTGGTTCACTGATAACAATCTTTTTGTTTATTTATAAGCATCCCCATGCCTAAAGGCAGGGGCTTTTGATAGCCTCAATGCTTACCAGTCTCAGCCAGCAATGGCTCCGTTATGGGTGAATATATAGGCACTTTGGGGTGCTTCACCAGCTCCGAACTCTGCGGTGAACGATTAAACAGGACGAAATGGGAGTAGGGACGCGATTAATCACGTCC
>DAOTUO010000102.1:0-26999 GCA_034436595.1 Anaerolineae bacterium
GTATTCGGCAATTGCGCCAGCACATGCGCCTTTTCTACTGGAGACAGTTCCCCGTTGCATTTTAGGCATCGGCGGAAGGGGCTGGTGGTCAACGACAAGGCATATCGGCGGACAATCTCGACAATTTGCGTTTTTGGATTGGTCTCGCGCATGAAATAACCATATTGCACCCGTCCCCGTTTGAGCAGACCAATATCCCGCGTGAGCAAAATCCGCCCTTCTGTATCGGATATTTCTGCCAGTAGGTCATCGGGGTAATCGTTGCGATAGAGCGTGTCGAATCCCATCATGCGTAAATATCCCGCCAACCGCCCCAAGTGGGTATCGAGTACAAAACGCGGTTTATCTGCCAGTGGCGGGCGCAACCACACCCGATTTTTGACATCCACTGCCAACATATTATCGTAAATATCAATTTTGGTATTGGGCAACACGATATGGTCAAATCCCACCGATACGCCATCCACCAGCAACAAGGCAATTTCGCAGTGTGGCGGACCCAAAGACTCTACCATATCCTTAATGGAGGCTTTCCACGCAAAAGGATGTTCAAATGGGTGATGGCGATGCTTCTTGGGGAGAAAAAAATTGATGTCACCGTGAAAGTGAAAAATGGCTATGTCCATAATGATTTTGTCTTGGGATGAGGCACAATGTCCTCATCCCCACTAACGCACAAGGCGCAAATTTACGATGGATTTTCATCGAGGGCGGTGAGCATCTCCACCACGCTACAAAATTTGAGGCGTGGTCTGCCTACGGCTTCACCCCGCGCCACTTCTAGGCGGTCTAGGCGTTGCCAATCAGCATACGTGACCACACGTACCCCCCGTCCTTTGAGCAACGATTCAACGGCTTCTCGGCTCGGATTTTTGGGCGATAACACCTGCCCCGCCCGAAAATCGGCTAATAGCGACTCTGCTGTCTCGATAGAATCGGGCTTATTCGTGCCAATGATGCCAGAAGGTCCGCGTTTTATCCAACCCACAACATAATTTCCAATATGCGGAGTGTCGCTGTTGTGTACGGTCAAGACACGCCCCAATATATGAGGAATTGTACCCCATTTTTCATAAAATGGCACGTCAGGCAGAGCAACACCCATATATCCCACAGAACGAAACGCCAAACCCACATCATAGGTGTTATGGCGGTCGGTGGCGCGTGGGCGCAATTCACCTTTGTCATCTGGTATCAATTCATTGTGGACGACCACCATTTTTTCGACACATTCCCTGCCCAATAGTTCGATTGGCGATGCCAAAAAGTGCATATAAATGCGTTTGCGCTTGCCTTCTGGCGCACGTTTGGCGAGTTCTTCCATGATTTGGACATTCTTCACATCTTTTTTATCGGCATCACCAGATTCTAAATAGGCTCTGCTAAATGGGTCTAATGTGATTTCTTCTGGCGCAATGATGATGTCTGCCTCTTCCATCTCGCCCAATTCCTTAATTTCGGGGTTGGTAAATGCCGCCTGTGCGGGACCTCTGCGCCCAAAAATATGAATATCGGTGATATTGCTTTTGGCAAGTGCTTCTAGGGCATAGTCGGCAATATCGGTAGTCATGAGTTCTGCTTGGCTACGGGCGAGGATACGGGCTACATCCATCGCCACATTGCCCACGCCAATAATCGCCGCACTTTTTTGGGATAAATCGAATTGCAGATGACGATAATCGGGATGTCCGTTATACCATCCCACAAATTCGGTGGCGGCATGACTGCCTATGAGATGTTCGCCTGCGATGCCCAAAGCGCGGTCAGTTTGTGCGCCAACGGCATAAATCACGGCATGATAATGGTCGGCAAGGTCGGCATAGGTGATATCTGTGCCAAATGCGACATGCCCATAAAACCGAAAATTGGGATTATCGGCAATTTTATCGTAGACCTTTGTCACCGATTTAATTTTCTGATGGTCTGGCGCGACACCCCCCCGCACCAAGCCGAATGGTGTGGGGAGTTTGTCGTACATATCAATCTGAACAGTCATGTCTTTTTGTTTTTGCAGATGGTCGGCGGCATAAAACCCAGACGGTCCAGAACCGATAATTGCCACGCGCAGGGGATTTTCTGATGTACCAATTTGTGCCATAAGGATTACTCCACACAATAAATGAACATTTTTGTGAAAATTATAACACCCCAAACGGGTTTTGGGGTGTGCAATCCATCACATGATTATCGCAACAACGTCACCACCACAAACCCTGCATATCCCACCAAGAACAACCCACATTCCCAACGAGAGAGTCTGCCGTTTGTCCACGCCAATGGCAACAATAGCAATGAGAAGCCTATCATCACCAAAAAGTCAAATTGCAAAGTGCTTGCAGGCACATTTACGGGCAAAATCACCGATGTAGACCCCAAAATGAGCAAAATATTCATGATATTAGACCCAACCACATTGCCAATAGCGAGGTCACTTTCGCCTCGACTGGCGGCGATTAGACTTGCCATCAATTCTGGGAGCGATGTCCCCACCGCCACTAAAGTCACCCCAATGACCAATTGGCTGATGCCAATCGCGGTGGCGATACTAATCGCGCCGGTCACGGTCAGGTTTGCGCCAATCACCAAAATAATCAGACCAGCCACCAAACGCCCCAATTCCAATACGCGGTTGATAAGGACAATTTCTTTAGCAGGAAATTCTGCCACATCGGGGGCAATGACGGCTCTTTTATCTCTGAGTGTCACCCAAATCATCAACACATTAAACGCGAGGAAACACACTATCAAAAGAATACCGTCTAGCCGATTCAGTTGACCATCCAGCGACAAGCCATACGCCAAAATTGCGGTGGCTATCATGATAGGGATTTCTCTGCGGAGCAGGATAGATTGCACCAAAATCGGCGTGATTAAGCCCGTTATACCCAAAATAATCCCGATATTGCTGATATTAGACCCCAAAACATTGCCCAAGGCGAGGTCAGTAGAGCCATTTAACACGGAAGATAAATTGACCAGCAATTCAGGAGCAGATGTGCCAAAAGCGACAATGGTGAGACCCACAATGAGGCGTGGAATCCCATACGACTCGGCAAGACGTGATGCCCCTGTCACCAACCAATTGCCGCCCCATACCAATCCAACCAAGCCAATGATGATGTATATAATATCCATGAGCATTGTTATCTCTGTCCTTCGTTGCACTTGCCGAATCAATCAAAAAAATCCCGCTATAAGATGCAACGCTACCGTATCAGTGTCACTGCCACAAAGGCTACATAACCAATCACAAATAACCCACATTCCCATCTTGCCAGTTTGCCACTAGTCCACGCGAGTGGCAAGACCAATATAGATAACCCAATCATCACCAAAAAGTCAAATTGCAATGAACTCGCTGGCACATTGACAGGTTGAATTACCGCCGTAGATCCCAAAATGAGCAAAATATTGAAAATATTAGACCCCACCACGTTACCAATTGCCAAATCGCTCTCTTTACGCAGGGCGGCAATCAGGCTTGCCATCAGTTCTGGGAGCGATGTCCCCACCGCCACTAAAGTCACCCCAATGACCAATTGGCTGATGCCAATCGCGGTGGCGATACTAATCGCGCCGGTCACGGTCAGATTTGCGCCAATCACCAAAATAATCAGACCAGCCACCAACCTCCCAACCTCTAATAAGCGGTTGATAACCACCACTTCTTCGGCGGGAAATTCTGCCACATCGGGCGCAACAGTCGCATCTTTGCCTTTGAGTGTTAGCAAAATCATCAATCCCGTAAACACGAGGAAACATACCAGCAAAATAATGCCGTCTAGCTGATTCAGTTGACCATCTAGCGACAAGCCATACGCCAAAAGCGCCGTCCCTATCATGATGGGAATTTCTCTGCGGATAAGCGTCGCTTGCACGATAATGGGCGAAATTAACCCAGATACCCCTAAAATAAAGGCGATATTGGCAATATTAGACCCCACCACATTACCCAATGCGAGGTCAGTTGAGCCGTTTAATACCGATGATAAATTGACCAACAATTCAGGGGCAGATGTGCCAAATGCCACAATTGTCAGACCGACAATGAGGCGCGGAATCCCAAACGACTCTGCCAGCCGTGATGAGCCAGTGACTAACCAATTTCCCCCAAAAACCAATCCGATAATGCCGATGACGATATACACGATATCAAGCAACATAGATTTATATATCCTACTCCAACAAAAATGCGCCAATAAGCAGTGTTTATCATAAACAAAAAAAGACAATCCGCCAAATAAATTGTCTTTTTTGAAAAAAATTAGCCGTATTTAGCTTACTGCTGAACGTCCCACACGATTCCCAATTGGTCAAACAATTTTTTCATGCCTTTTTCGGTGAGCCAGTCCTTATTTTTGCCCGTCTTGGCACGCTCCATCATGCCATGATATTTCCCGCGAACAACATGCCGATAGCACATTAAAATATTGCCCAACGCACTCTCGCGGACACTCCGCATGGGGTCATGTTCCAAAACCGTGAGGATATGTCTATCCAACACGCGCCGTTGGGTCGCCCACACACCAATCGCACATGCCCGAATCTGCTCATCGGGGTCATTTAGCGATAAGTGACGGATTTTTTTCATCGCATCGGGGTTATCCGCCAAATCGTAATAAAATCCGAGCGCCATAAGGCTTTCGTAGCGCCACGCATCGCTCTCATCAGATAAATAACCGACCAAAATCGGCTTGGCTGGCACATAACCATACTGTGCCAACAGGTGCATGATAGAAAAATCTGCCCCACGATAATTTTGTTGATGGATAGTGACGAGTTGGTCTAATAATGCGCCAAGCCACGAGTCATCGGGAGATAGATGGTTTTGGTTCATGATAGGCATTGGCTATCCTGTCCATACAGGTGGTTCAACAATAAAAACAGGGCGGATGAATCACCACGCCCTGTTTGTGCAACACGACTAACAACTATCTCACCGCGCACGACTACCCAATGTGAGGGGCAAATCTACCAATTGGCTATCACGCAATACAGTGAGGGTGATGGTATCACCCGGGCGGGTATTTTTTGCCAAATACGCAATCATCTCGGCAAAATTGGGCATGGGCAAGCCATTAATTGCCACAATAATATCGGCACTCGCCACACGCGCATTCACACCCTGTCCCACAACGGTCATATTGCGGATACCCGCATTTCTGGCAGGGCTACGATTTTCGGTGCTATCTACCACAACACCGCGTTGATTATTGGGCAAATTGAGTTGTTCGATGACTGTGAGGTTCACATCACCGCCATAAATACCCAAATAACTATAATCCACACTGCCTGTTTGGATGAGTTCAGTGGCTACCCGTTGGACTAAATCGGCTGGCACAGAAAATCCTACCCCAGAATTGGCACGGACTTGGCTCACGATTTGCGAATTGACCCCAATCACCTGCCCTTGCATATTGAACAACGGACCACCGCTATTGCCTGGGTTAATGGGCGCATCGGTTTGAATCACAGAGCCTATGTTATAATTGCTCAAGCCTCTGATGGTGCGGTTGAGGGCACTGATGATGCCTGCGGTGAGTGTCCAGTCTTGACCAAACGGGCTACCCAATGCCAAGACACTTTGCCCCACAAACAAGTTATCCATATTGCCAAAGGTGATGGGTGATAGGCGGTCTGTGGATAAATTTACTTTAATCACGGCTAAATCGGAATCGAAATCTGCACCGACCAATTCGGCACGGGTAATCGTACCATCCAAGAAATACACAATAATCTCGGTGGCATTGGCGACCACATGGGCATTGCTAACGATATGCCCCTGAAAATCTATCACAAAACCAGACCCACCTGACAATGAATCTTCGGTGACAGTTGTGCCACTGCTACGGGTGACCGTAATCGAGACCACAGACGGCGATACGCGCTGATAAATTTCGGCACGGCTCAAATCGTCTGTAGAAATATTGCCCTGTGGCAAAACAGTCTGTGAGCGAGGCAATGAGCCTAATGCGGGATTATCTGGAAAATTGGTCATGGCGGTGCTACGGCTTATCATCGTCCCGACAACAAACCCAAACGAAAATAGAACGATAGTGATGATAATTGCTTTTATCTGCCGACGCATAACACGTTATCCTCATCTTTTTATCAATAAACGAACTTATCTTTTAGGATAAGGCAAAGTTGTAAATTTTGTTTGACCTATTTCTGAAAAAATAATGAGAGATTCGCAATTTAGCCTTTTTGCACCATTGGCAACACCAAATCTTTGCGGAAGGGGGTCAAAGACACTAATTCAGCCGCTTCGGTGATATAAAACGAATCTTCCACACGAATTCCCATCCCTTTATCGGGGTAATATAAACCGGGTTCAATAGTAATCACATTACCCGCCACAAAAATATCCTCTTGGCTATTATGGGCGATGCGTGGGCGCTCATGAATTTTTAAGCCTAAGCCATGCCCCAAACTATGGGTATAACCAAATTGGGTATTGGGTGCATTACGCAAGGTCGGATGTCCTAGTTTTTCAAAATAATCTTGTACCGCCTCTTGCATGAGGTGGGTGGGCTTGTTGATGCCATAGCTTTCTACGGCAATATCAAAGGCAGTGATAACTTGTTGATACAGTTCATGCACATCTGGTGGCGCATACCCAATGCACCATGTCCGCGTGACATCATGATGATAGCCACCGCCCAATTCACGCGGGAATAAATCGAATACAATCGGTTGCCCCAGTCGCAACGCCATTTCATCCTGCCCGCGACTATGTGGGAAGCCACCATCGCGCCCCTGTGCAAATATCATGCCCGTATCTTCTAAATCGCGGTCTAATAACGCACGGCGGACAAACCGCTTAATGTCGCCAATGGTCAATGGGGTGTTATTGTCTTTCATGACCACTTCTTCCACCACGCTATGCCCAGAGATAAAATCCCATGTGGCTTCCAAAACGGCATTGGTGCGTTCTGCCACCGATTTTATCCGACCAATTTCATCGGATGATTTGGTGAGTGCCGCTTGGTCAAATAGGGTTGTTCCAGATTCCCCCACAAATTGATAACGGGGATACGCTTCACGGAGCGCATCGGTCATTGCCAAAATCTGATTATTTTCCCCAATGCCATAAATCCCAATTTTGCCACTGCTCACGCCCATGCGCTCCAAAATCACACCCCATAGCGCGGTCATTGCTTTTACGGGGTCATTGTTGTGTTGCGCGACTAGCTCATAATAGCCAAAATCGCTATAGGTATAGCAAGTTACACCACTGGCACGCGCTTCTTCGATTTCCATGCCATTGACAACCAGAATGGGGTCTGCATCGCGCTTTTTCCATGCCATTCCGCCTGTGATATGCACACTCCCCACCAAATAATCGAGCGCAGAGCTATAATCATGGCTGGCAAGCACGACCACCGCCTCAAACCCACGTTCCGCCATGAGGTTGTTGAGTTCAGATTTCATATCGCTATTTTCCTATCTATTGATAATTAATTCGCAAGCATTTGCATCTGGCTTAAAAAAATATTTTCTTGGTCTGGCAATATCGTGCGTGGGTCAAATAGCACGGTATCATCGGCAATACGGGCGATAATCGGCACAGATAAGCCACGCAACCGCGCCAAAAATGCGTCTGGGGCATTGACTGTCACCGATAACACCGCTGTTGGGATGGTCTCCGTGGGCAGGCTTCCGCCTCCAACGGTGGATTCTCCCGCGCATACCCTCACATCCAACCCACTTTGGCGCAATATCCCCGCCCATTTTTCTGCCTGTACTCGTATTATATCCAACGGGCGCGACAACATCGCCAAAATAGGAATATTGCTCATGGCAGTCCCACGCCGATATTCGTCTAATGTCGCAGACAATGCCGCAAGGCACAATTTATCGGCGCGAATCGCACGGGCGAGTGGGTGCTTTTTGAGCATGGCGATTATATGCGCCTTGCCCACCAAAATACCTGCTTGCGGACCGCCGAGCAGTTTATCGGCGCTAAATGCCACTACATCACAGCCATCTGCCAAACTTTCTTGTGGGGTGGGTTCATGCGGAAGCCCAAACAGGGTGGTATCTACCAATGCACCACTGCCCAAATCGTCTAGCAATAATAAATTTTTGTCGTGGGCGAGGGTTGCCATGTGCATGAGGGGTGTGGTCTCTACAAAGCCGATTTGCTTAAAATTGGACGAGTGAACACGCAATAGCGCGGCAGTCTGTGGAGTAATAGCGCGTTCATAATCGCTGATGCGCGTGCGGTTGGTCGTCCCCACCTCCACAAGGGTCGCGCCACTTTGCGCCATAACATCTGGCACACGGAATCCACCACCAATTTCGACCAATTGCCCGCGTGATAAGATAACCTCGCGTCCGTGTGCCACTGCCGATAGCATGAGCAACACCGCCGCCGCATTATTATTGACCACCATCGCCGCCTCTGCGCCCGTAATCTCACAGATGAGCGCTTCGGCATGGCTATGACGTGAACCACGTTTGCCCGTTTGCAGGTCAAATTCGAGGGTGCTATAGCCATTTACCACATCTAATATGGCTTTTTGTGCCGATTTAGATAGGGGCGCACGTCCCAAATTGGTGTGAATAATCACCCCAGTGGCGTTAATCACCCCGCGCAAACTCGGTAAAAATTGAATTATCAGGCGATTGTGGGCGATTTGGATGAGTGATTCGGGGTCAATTGGTGTGTCTTTGCCATCCAAAAGACATTCACGGGCAGTTTTGAGCGCATCACGCAGAGCATGGGTGGTTTTTTCTTTGCCAAAGCTGGCAATAAGCGGACTTGCTCCTTGCAATAAGGCATCCACCGATGGCAATTGGCGTAATTGCGGGTTAGTAGTTGGCATTACGTTCTCTTAGTTGCAAAAACACTTCTAGCACAATAAATACCAATGCCAGCAGAAATAAGATCACCACCGACAGCACCCGTAAAATTTGTAACCACACCACAATCACCGCAAATAACCCCAACCATACACTCTGGCGCACCAATACCCCGCCCGATGGCGGTTCTGCGGTGAGTGGGATGAATCGCATATTGATAAAACGCACAATCGGCAGGCTTCCCCCCGTTATGATGAGGTGAATACACAAAAAATACAGCCACAATTCTGCCCCAATGCGCGGTTGTCCGATGCTAATGAGGGTGGCGATGCCAATGCCGCCCACCCCCATCATCGCCAAACCTGCCAACAACACCCCCGCATGGTCTGCGGGCAAACGACTAGCGGTGTTGGGACGGCGTGAGCGCGGGGGGCGCTCACGCGAGGCGGGACGGGTATTGGGGTCAATATCCGCTTGTTCTGGAGAAATTTTGTCGGTCATCATCAACCGTGTGTGAGCAGTTGATACAAATCTGTTGTGATGGGCGATGGTGCAATGCCCAAGCGTAACGATAACGTGTCTTTTAAGAAGGCAAATTGCTGTTCTACATCAGCCTGCATCCCCAATTGATAATACAGTTGCAACACTTCGCGGTGAATATCTTCGCGTTCTGGCAATTCACGCACGGCACGGTTAAAGTACCCCAAAGCCGCTTGCAAGTCGTTGCGGTCTTTGCAAATGCGCCCCATACCAATCAGAGCTTGGGCATAGAGTTGTTGCAATTCCAACCGCCGCGCCCGAATCCATTGTGCTACACGGTGATTTTCGTCTTTTTGCTCCAGCCGATTTTCCATTTTGTCTAAAAATGGCGATTTATACAAATCAATGGCATAGCGATAGAGTTGTTCTTTCAGATAAACATCATCAGACAACATGGCAGTATCCACAGCCGTCTGAAATTCTGCCACATCATAATGACGGACAACCAACGGGCTGGGGGTATAAAAGCCACTGGCATAGGTGGTGAGTTCATACGTATTTTCTTTTTCACCATCCCACAAAGTGATGCGCTCACTGATTTTGCGCTTGGTCACATGAAACACATTGGTGGCTTCTTTGACGGGCAAATTATTCCAGAAGGTGTTAAAAATATCGTCACGGGTGAGCAAGGGGTTATCTACAAAATAGAAGAACAAATTGCGGGGCAATGCGCCGTCCCATGAGGTAATTTCTTGACCATTGACCACCGCATGTCCGCGTCCAAAGGCATAGACCTCTAGTTGAGGCTTAATCTGTTCCTCAATGGTAAAAATCACATCATTGGCACGCCGTTCTGTGCCAAGTACCACCGCCATGCCATTGGCGACATATTCACGCCATGTCTGATATACCAGCACACGGCTACTCACCACCCACTGAATGCCATCGGGCAGGTTATCTATAAAGTTGATGATGAAATCGTTGAATTTTTCATCAAATGGCACATAGTCGAGTTGGTCTATATATAAAATCATCTGTTTTTGCTTGAGCGCAGTCAAATCCGCAGACAGCGATTCGGCTAATAATTCCGCAGAGGGGCTTTTTTTCTTGAGCGCCTCGGTCAATTTTTCGCCAAAACCCGGAAAAGTAGTATTGAGGGTAGCGACCAAATCTGCCAACCAGTCGCGCACATTCTTAACAGGGTGTGGCACACAATAATACACCAAGCCACTTTTGCCATCTTCTAAAAAGTGGCTTAGGAACAAGTTGCGATAGTGTGTCCATGGATAGAGCAACACAAGGCGCTTGCCTGCTGTCTTTTTACGAAATTCGTCTAACGATACACGAGTCACATCTTGATACATCATGTGGATTTTTCTCCGCTAATTGTTTTATTAAAACAACGGCTACAGGACTATTAGCCGATAATACCGTTATTGTATAAGATGTGGCTATGGGTTGTCAAATAACCAAACGGGGCGCTATGATTGGGCGCTGTTATGTAGCGTTATATCGCAAGGGAAACGCCTTATGAAGTCAGTTGCTCGCTTTTTTGCCTCATTTGAACCATTTCTACTCATTGGGGCGGTAATATTCTTTTGGTTTGCCAGCAATTTCCCCGCCCCTGCACAAGGCGCGAGTGGCATCATCACCGATGAATGGCTATGGATTGTCACAGGGCTATTGCCGTTTTATATCGCCTATTGGGTGACAAAGACACACTTTTGGCGGGAATTACCCCAATTTGCCAAATGGATGCTGGCGATAGGGACGATAGTAGGGTATATCGGCATTTATCTGAATCTGCCGTTTATCCCCACACCGAGTTATGCAATAGACCGCGCCGATTGGTTTTGGCTGGTGGGATTATTGATGATATGGGTGCTGGTGCGGTGGGTGGCGTATGGGCGGTATTGGGTGGTGTCATGGGTAGATGGATTTTGTGTGGCGCTCATTGGCTTGTGCATTCTCAATATCGCCACCGCGCCCTATCCCATTCGCGGGGAGGGATGGGTTGGGCTAGGGATGATTATGCGCCCATTATTGGGTATTTTGCTCATGGGGTATCTGGCAGAAACCGCCCGCCGACAAAATACATTGGACGGCATATTACAACTCATGCTCGGTGTGGGGGCAATCGTGACCCTCATCGGACTCACTGCCACCCAATGGACGGTCAAATCTGAGGTGTTTATTGAGGTGATTCGGGGTCTCAACTTTTTGCCCAATAGCGCCCCATTTTTTCGGCGGAATAGCATCAATCCCAACGAAATTGGCGGGGTATTGGCATGGATAGCGCCATTTTGTGCGGTATTGATTTTATATCCATGGCGCGTCAACAAGTGGGGATGGCGTGTGGTGACAGTGGCTTTATTTGTGGGTAGCATGGGGGCGCTGTTATTGGGGCAAAGCCGATTTTCGTTAATTGGCGTATTGGGGGCATTGGTGGTGGCGCTCATTTTGCTCATGCCAACCCCCCGCCTGCGCCTTATCACGGTGGGGATTGTGATGCTGGTCGGGGTGTTTCAGTTGGGGGTGTTGCTCAATGTGTTTTCAGATAATGCCGATGTCGGGTTATCTGACCGCGACGAGACCAGCACCAATCAACGATTTGCGCTGTGGAATAGTGGTATTGCCATTATCACTGATTATCCGCTTACAGGGGTAGGATTAAATAATTTTCGGCTAGGAACAGTGAGACGAACATATCCTATAGAAGGCTATCCCAATCTCAATCCACCCCATGTCCATAATGAGCTATTACAAATAGGGAGCGATATGGGCATTGGGGGCATCATCATTTTTGTGGGGTTACATCTCGCATTGGGGCGCTATTTGTGGATAGGGTATCGGCAGGGAACACGCCCCAGCCAGATAGTGGCGGTGGCGGTTGGGGCGGGAATTTTGGCGCATGGCGGGTATAGCATTGGCGATTCCATCCCCATTTGGGACAGATTCCATTTCTTATTTTGGCTGTTGGTGGGCGTGGGGATGGCGCAATATCATCTACGAAAAACACCATAAAGTAAAGTTTCTTTAATGAATTTGTGAAATTATCAAAAGGGGTTTATAATTTGATGATAAGTTAGTGTTGTGTTAGTGATATGCGACAATCATCAATCTTTAACTCTCCTCATGTGGGCAAACAATTGCCCAATATTCTAGCGTCACTTGTTGGCGTGGTATTTCTGTTTCTAGCGATTTTTCAGCCATACCCCATCATCATCGCCCAAGGGCGTGTGATTATACTTGTCACCTGTATCACGATTTTTGTCTTTGCAGATTTATTGGCAGGGCGCATCGAAACGGGTCTTTGGGCAGGTTATCTCAATTTGGTGGTCATGGTGATGCTGTTTTCCACGACATTATTTGCCAGTATCCTGCTTATCCTCATGGGTAGCTTCATCGCCATGATGATTCGCTTGCAGGGTGGCATGTTGTTGGGCGGAATACGTCTCTCACGCGCCAGCACCACAAGACTGGCATTGCAACGTATCGCCTTATGCGGGGTGTCGTTGATTGGTGCATGGGCAGTTTATGCCCTCTTGGGTGGTATTACCCCTGTGACCGAAAATAATCTTTCACCCATCGCCACGCTCATGGCGTTGTTTGTTGGGCTGGTCATCACCCAAATTTTGGGCGTGATATTGAGCGAGATTGACCCAAAACCACCCGTACTATGGGCAAAAAGCCAACGCGGACGCTTATTTAATGAGTCTTTGTTGCTCATGGCGGTTATCCCGATGGTGCTGATATATCAATCTCAGGGGGTGATGGTTTTTGTCCTGTTGATGGGCTTAATTGCCTCACAAGCCATTCGCCATTGGCAAATTCATCGTACGCAAAATAGCCTTATCCAACGCCTACAAGAACTGTCTATCCTCAATGATACGGCACAGAGTATTTCATCATCGTTAGACCTTAACGAAATGCTCAATAACTTCTATGAGACACTCAAAAAATTAAGCCACATACCTGTTTTTTATGTCGCCCTCTATCAAGAAGAACATGGTGTATTTAGTTTTCCGTTGGTGATAGAACACGGCAAAAAACAATTCTGGGGGACGGTATTACAAGCCCAACACCCTGCATTTGACTATATCATCCAATATAAAGTACCCATCCATATCACCGCGCCAGAAAGTGTGCATACACTCGGACACCCTCAATTAGCACAAACCTATCAGGCATATTTGGGATTACCTCTCACCGTTGGCGATAAGACATTGGGCATTTTGGGCATTGCCGATGAGCATCATATCCGCCTATTAGAAAAAATCAGCGCGCCCATCCTCAATACCATCTCGCGCCAGTTGGCGCTGGCTATCCGCAATACCACGCTATATGCCCGTACCACCAAACTTGCCACCGATTTGGAGCAGATTAATCTGCTCACACAAACCGTCTCACTTGCCCCAGAGCAACAAGAGGCATTAGAAGAAGCCTGTGCCGTCACACTCAGAATTGCCAAAGCCGATAAGGTGGCAATCTTTTTGCTGGATGACGATAAAAGAAAAGCACGGTTAGCGTGCTATCGGGGCTTAAATCCGCCATTAATAGCTATCCTAAAACAATCGGAGCAAGAAAACACCACCCTCTTGGTTGATGAACCCGTTCATATTCACGATACAGCTCAATTGGATGCCACCTCGCAAGAGGCAAAAATGGCGTTGGTAGGCGGGTATCGGGCGATAGCCAAAATTCCACTCAAATCATCGAATATGGTCATGGGGATGCTGGCAGTCTATCATCATCAGGTGCATTATTATCATCAAACCGAGATTGAATTACTGCAAACCCTCGCCAACCAATTGGCAGTCGCCTATGACAATTCTGAATTGTTGAGGGCATTGGAGTCGTATGGGTGGGAACAAGCACAATTGGTATATTTGTCTGACATTTCAACCGCCACGTTGGATGTAGAGACCATCATCATCAATGTGACGCGCATTTTGCAATATTCGACAGAATGTGACTGGGCAGACCTTGTACTCATGCCGCAATATCAAAAAGAGGTGACATTTACCAGCCTTGCGCCCACAAGAACCGCACAAGATATTTCTGGCATCCCAGAATTTGCCGCGCTTCAGACCCGCAAAGGCACCGTGATGTCGGTCTTTACTTATGAAAAATCCAAATTATCGCAAAGCCTAAGCCATTTTATGCAAGATAATTTGTTGCGTATTTTGTTTGCCACTCCATTGATTGCCAATAACCGTGTGATTGGGTTGCTAATGGCGGGGAATTATCAAGAAAAGCACCTAACAGAGAGCAAACAACGCCTATTTGAGATGGCATCCAACCAAATTGCCACGCAAATTCATAATGCCATCCTCTATCAGCGCACCCAACAGGCGCTTAATCGGCGGATGAAACAACTCAACCTCATCGAAACCATCGCGGAGCAAATTTCTGGAGCGCTCAATCGTGAGCAACTCATTCGCAATGTCCTCAAAGCCGCTATCAATGCCTCTGGCGCAGATTTAGCGGCTTTGGCGCTTGTCACCCCACAAAATACCCTACATATCATCCACATGGAAGTGAATGAAGATGATTGGAACGATTATGAAGTGACTACAGAGATGAGTGTCGGCTTGGTCGGCAAAGTGATTATGACGGGAAAACCGCTTATTGCCTCGAATAATCTACGTGAAAAAGGGTATGTATCACCCACTTTCAATGAGGACACTTCAGAACAACCCTTTTTGTCATCGGTACTCGTGCCACTGATTCAAGACCAAATCGTGATTGGTGTCTTAAATGTCGAAAGCGTGTCCATAGACTTTTTTAACGAAGAACATCTGGAATTTTTTAAGAGTTTGGCGGGACATGCTGTTATCAGCATCCAAAATACCAATTTATTAGCAGAACGCCAAGAACGCATTGAGCAGATGAGTGCCAATAATAACCAATTGCAAGCCATTTTAGATTCGACCCGTGACGGTGTGATATTGCTCAATCGTGATGCCATGCTCATCAAAGCCAACCACAGCGCAGAAGAGATGCTCAAGGTGCAATTTTCGCAACAAGGGGCAAGTCATTTCACCGATACCCTGTGGCAGGCATACGCGCTAGATAGTGACATTGAAAATCGTAATCTCGCAGAGACCCTCACTGAGATGCTCCGTATTTTGCGTTCAGAACCCGATATGCTCACCATCGCCCCATTTGAGGTGCATAAAGATGGGCAAGTGCGCCATATTCGTATGGTCGGCTCACCTGTCCAAGATAGCCAAAATCATATCATTGGACGCTTACTCACCCTACACGACATCACAGAAGAGCGCCTATTGGCAAAATATCGCCAAAATATCACCCGCATGATGGTACACGACTTGCGCGGTCCGTTGAGTTCTGTCATCAGTGGGGTATCGTTTGCCACCTCACTCGTCACAGACGATTCAGACCCAAGCCTCAATGAGGTACTGAGTATCTCGCTCAATAATGCCCAAGATTTGCTGGAATTAGTCGAGAGCCTGTTGGATATTTATAAGCTCCAAGCGGGACAAATGCCTCTCAATTTGGTCGAAGTTGATTTTCCGCAAATTATCAATTCGGCTTATACCACCCTCACAGCATCCATGCAAGAAGCCGATATTCAGTTTAAGCAACATATCCCACCCGATTTGCCTCATGTGTATGTGGATGCCAATATCGTCAGGCGTGTATTGGTCAATTTGCTCGACAACGCCGTACGCTATAGCCCCGCAGGGGGAGAAGTGTGGCTGGTCGCCAAACAAAAGCATAATAATCTGGAGATTCAAATCGCAGATAGTGGGCAAGGCATCCCTATCAGTGAACAAGACCGTATTTTTGATGAATTTCATCAGGCAAAAGATAATGCTCCCAAACGTGGGAGCAAAGGCAGTGGCTTGGGGCTAACATTTTGCAAATTGGCAGTAGAGGCACATCGAGGTACGATTCATATTTCACCACAAAGCCCTCTCTCTGGCGCGTGCTTTATCTTCACCTTGCCACTATTACGGCAAGAGGCAAAAACACAAACCGCCGAAATTACATCCGTAAACGTTTGAAATCTGGTACAAACTCAAAATTCTCTTTGCGATATTTATAAGGTACGATAAAAACAAGATTTGCAATGTTGACGGGAATACTTGCGATATGACAACAAAAACCACTTCGCCTGTCCTAAAAGGGCATCTAACATCTCGGTTATTTACTATACTCGCATGGGTATTTGGTATTTTTGTGGGATTGGTTTTGGTTCTCTACCTACCACCCCAAGAATTTAACGTGATTTATCAAATCACGGTGTTGCTCTTTGCCATCGCCATGATTTTGGGATTATATTCCCTGCGACGCGCCCGTAATCACCTCGCCAAGCAAACCATCCAAAACCAAACGCTCATCAGCCAATTTTCGCACCATTATGAGCAAGCCATCGAAAATGCCCGTGTTCAGGCGAGTGCCGATGCGCTCTATCAACGCACCATCGAGCAATTATTGGCGGTACTCGATGCCATTGAGGAAGGTCTTATCCTCATCAATCACGAAGGGGCTGTCGCCCTTGCCAACCCGCGTATGACCATGATGGATGTTTCGCCATTAGAACTGATTGGCAAGCCGGTTACCGAATTACTCGAAAAAGAAAGTAGTACCGTATATAAGTCTCTCGGATTTGCCAATAATTGGGAATTTCGCGCCCTTGTTGCCCGTCTCAAAACACCCACCCAATGGGAAGATTATCCACAACATACCTATACCCTCATGATTGGTGGGCAAGTACGTCATTTTTCGCGCCAGATATTGCCTGTGCGTGATGAATTAGGGCGGGTGATTGGTATTTTACTGGCATTTCATGACCAAACCCAACAACAAGAACTGCATCATGCGCGTGAGCAACTCACCCAGATGATTGTCCATGACCTGCGGAGTCCACTCACATCGGTCATGACCAGTTTTAAGATTATTCACGATATTGTACCCGCCGATGCCCCGCGCAAAGAACTCATCAATGATATTTTAGATACCAGCAAACGCGCCATGCAAAAATTATTGGGGCGGGTGGATACCCTGCTGGACATTGCCAAATTAGAAGATGGCAAATTCAAAATTGTCACAGAATCTGTCGCGGTAGACGGTATCATCCATAATGTGCAAAAAGAACTCGCGCCGATGGCACAAGAAGCAAAAATTTCGCTCACAACCGAAATCGCCCTCACTTTGCCACTCGCAGATATTGATACCGATAAAGTGGAGCGACTCCTGCTCAATTTGGTGGATAATGCGCTCAAATATAGCCCAGAAAACAGCACTATTCGCATCAAAGCCTATATGACCACCCCGCATGAGGTCAAAATCAATGGCAAAGTGACCACCCTACTCCGCCTTGAAGTGAGCGATGAGGGGGAAGGTATTCCACCCGAATACCGTATGAGCCTATTTGACAGTTTCACACAGGTCGAAGGACGCAAAGCCGTGAGGCGTGGCGTTGGGCTTGGACTCTCGTTTTGTAAATTGGTGGCGGTGGCACATGGTGGCGATATTTGGATGGAAGATAACACCCCCAAAGGCAGTCGGTTCATCGTCACCTTGCCCACCATACAAGTTGATGTGCCAGATGATATAGAAGTGCCTACGAATATGGTGAATGTCGTCTCTGCACAGCACAAAGGCTAGGGACGATTCCCCCCAAATGTATCTACAAATGCGGTGGGTGTGGGTGATAGGGTCGGCATAGGGCTTGGTAACGGAGTCGCAAATCCCAACGAGACTTGCGTCGCATTCTGATTAATCGCAGATTGCGTCATGAAAAAATCCAGCGCGTTTTGGGTTGCCTGTTGATTCACAGCACTTTGTGTCATGGCAAAATTCACAGCGTTTTGGGTCGCGGTAGCGATATTTTGCCCCGCGATTGCCGTTTGTGTGCCAATAATCGCGTCTTGTGTGCCAACAAGGGCATTTTGGGTGCTGATGATGGCGCTTTGTGTGCCAGCAAGGTTATTTATCTGCCCCAATAACACCTCACCTGTGGCTTGCAACGCCAGTGCGGTATTTTGGATATTGGCTTGTGCGCCTATCAATGCCTGTTGTGTCGCAAAATTCCCCGCAGAAAATTCTGCCCCCGCCGTCATTGTCACCAGATTGACCAAACTGCTCATAGTGACGGTAGATGCCAACACGGTTTGTTGTGCCATGAGGATATTTTGTGCCTCATTCAGTTGGGTAACTTGTGCCTGTTGCGTGCTTTGTATCGCGCCAAATTCGGTGGATTGCGCTTGTTGGGTGCGTTGTGTTTGGTTGACATTGCCCACCCGTGTGGCTAAAAATTGCGCTTCATTGGTCATAGCGGTTTCATCTGTCATGGTCAAAACGGCGGTGCGGGTAATCGCCAGTTCAAATTCACGCGCCTGTAAATCTGCCAAAAATTGAGCGGTGCTATTAATCGCTTGGGATGTGCTACTGATAACCGATTGGGTGGCACGCGCATCGCCACCACGCACAAATCCGAGTGTTTCTGGTGTGAGGAGCAAAATGGTGGTAGACCCCACCAAAATGATGAGCATCAATGCCAGTGCGGGATAGATGAGCAATCGCTTCATGGTAATACTTCCTCTCTTATTATCGCAACACCAAAATTGTCTCTAATACCGTCCCTTGTGGCAATTGAATCCCGACTGCCCCTGGTGAAATCGGCTCAGTGAGCGTATAGGTGAGCGCGGTAGATGCGTCTATGGTGATGGTGATGGTCTGCATATTCACCGCCACGCTCAGGGCGATATTTTGCCGTGTTTGCGGAATGGTCAGGGGCAGAGTGATGATTTCTGGCAAGGCACGCCCCAATAAGCCACTATCCCCCAAAAAGTCGTCTATGGCATACGTCACAAGGCTCACACCGACCATCTGCGAGCCATCAAACGAAAAGCGCACCGCCACATTATCGCCATTTGCGCCGATATTTAGCACCATCCAATAATCGCCCACCTGTGGGAGTGGTTGAATGACCGCATCCAGCCGATATTGGCTATAATCGGATTGTTGGGTGATGAGCCATGAGCCGTTTCGTGTCGCAATTAATCCGCCACCCGCGCCGAATCCCCAATCGCCCACACTGGCAAATCGCCATTGGCTGGCATCTACCCCGCCGATGAAGCTATCTTGCAACGATGGGGTCATGGTTGGCGTGATGGGTGTGGGGATACCCGCAATTTGTGTGGAAAAAGCCAGCGCGTTTTGCGTGGCAATTTCGTTGAGGGCAGATTGTGTCTGGGCAAAATCCAGCGCGACTTGGGTGGCTTGTTGATTTGCCGCCACTTGGGTATTTTGAAAATTAATTGCCGCTTGGGTGGCATTTTGGGCATTGATGACCGCCACCGCCGTTTGCGTATTCAATTGGTCTTGGGCGATGCTGGTCTGTTGTGCCACCAACCCGCCTAACTGGTCTGCAAGTAGGGTGGATGTGGCGGCGTTATCCCGCGCGGTTTGGGCATTGGCACGCGCAGTCCCCACCAGAGCCGATTCTGTATTGGCAATCGCGCCCGCCGTGAGGGTCAGATTACCCCGAAATTCCAAGCCATACACATCGGGACGGGCGACCAAAACGGCTGTCCCTGTGCCGAGTCCCAATGTCAAAATAGCCAGTAGCATCCACACCACCCAACGGAATCCGCGTTTACGCTTTTTTGGTGGTGGCGGCGCGGCAGAGGCTTTTTTGGTGGTATCGTCTACGGTGTCATCAAATAAATATTGGCGTTTTTGGCTCATAAGAGGCTCTCATATACTTTCAATGTGGCTTGTGCAGTTTTGCGCCATGTATAACGGGTGGCTTGTGCCAATCCCTGATTTATCATCGTCTCGCGCAGTGGTTTTTGGATGAGCAAGGCAATCATCGCCCCACCCATGCTACGCGCATTTTCCACCAAATATGCGCCATCGCCCAATGTCTCCTTAAAAACATCCAACGCATTGGCGACCACTGGCACACCGCACGCCATCGCTTCTAGGGGTGGCAATCCAAACCCCTCGTACATGCTTGGATACACAAATACATCGGCTAGCCGATATAACGCGGGTTTATCGGCTTCATCCACATACCCAATCCACTCGACATATTCCGAAATGTCGAGTTGTTCGGCATATTTCCGCATATCAGGAAAAACAGGTTTGCCCCAATCGGGTTCTTTGCCCGCCATCACCAACGGATAATTATCCCCTTCTGCTTGTGCGACATAACTATAGGCATAGAGGAGCTGATTCACCTGCTTGCGATAATCAAACCCGCCCAAATACAACACATAGCTCATCGGCAGGTTATATTTTTTGCGGATGAGATGGTCATTTTCTGCGCCGAGTTTGGGATGGAACATCTCATCCACCGCCAAATAGGTGGTGGTGATTTTTTCGGGTGGGATATGCAGATATTCCACAATATCGGCTTTGGCGGTGTCGCTGATGGTGATGATATGAGCAGACCCGCTTGCCGATGAACTGATGAGCGCGTTATATGCCCGTCCCTTAAACCCAGTGGCATAATATTCGGGCAAAATGAGCGATGCCACGTCTAATACACTGGTAATCAGTGGCACAGGCGATGATAATGGCGCACCCCAATAGGGGACATGCGCCAAATCTGCGCCACAGGCTTTGACCATACGCGGAAAAATGCGTTGTTCAAACCATACTTTGCCTACTGCCCCACCGCGCCCTGTGGTGGCGATGGCGGTCACATTGGGCGGTAGCGATTCGGTGAGTACGGTATTGGGTGGCAAAATCAGGCTCATTTTTAGCTCTGGCGCGAGTTTGCTGAGTGCCAAAACGAGACTGCGAATATATTGCCCACTGCCTGTATGTGGTTGTGACCAAAACCATGCGTTAAAAGCGATGTGCATGTTGTATCCTATTCAGATTAAAACGAAAAATTATTCCCGTTGCCAAATAAATCCCGATAGCGCACTGGCTTTGCGTCCTCTGGCGCGACAATGGCGGAAACATCACCAAATTGAGTATACCGAAGATTGAGCGAAAGTTGAAAATTAGCTGTCGCCAATACACCTAACGTAAACGGGTCAATGAGGGGTGCGACAAAAGTATCATCTGGGGCGAATGTGACATTAAAAGAGATCCCATGCACATAGCCATCGGTCAAGCCAACCACTTGGATGATGCTCATCTCGATTTGCTCAAACAACTCCAAATAAAATGTCGCGCTTTCTTGCAAAACATCCTCATCATACAGACTGCCATATTGTGTGCGAAGCAACTCTAATAATTGGTCTTGTAGCGAATTGGATACAATGGAATTTGCCTCTATCAATTCGCTCATGGTGAAAGCAATCTCAAATTGGGCATAATTTTGGTCATTGATGCTGATATTATCTAGGCGGGAGATTGTGCCATAGTTAGAAAATGCGCTTAAATACTCAAAAGGGGTCAAAAAAGTGAGCGACTCTAGCAAGTCCTCTGGCACGATGGCATCATTGCTCAATTCGCCAAGCATATCGGGTATATCCAGCGAATACCACCCGCCAGCATCGTCACCTAATAAGGGATTCAGCATGGGCAAAAATTTGGTCAATTCAGCATAGCCAATGCCACCCACATAGCGCAAATCGAATGCGGTGGTGAGGCTGTTATTTGCGCCCATCAATTCAGACAGTTCCACATCTAAAAACACGCTCATATCGGCATTAAAGCCCGATAACCAGCCATAGGCGCTATCCACATCAGGCTCTACAAACTGATATGCCCCATCTGCCACAAGGCGCATGGTGATTAAATCTGGAAAAAATTCAATTCCCATAGAGGCATTCATTTCCAGTTCAAACGTGGCAGATGATAATTCGCTAGTGGCGCGTTGTGCATTTGTGAGCAACGCACAATCATCAGAACCAAGACCGCCACAATCCTCTTGTGCGGTTATTGAAAGGACAGGGAGAAATAAGCAGACGAGCAAACCGAATAGTAGCACTTTGATACGATTTAACATGCGTTTATTATCCTCAAGAACTAGGCATAGCAGAAAAATTTATCTACACTATAGGCGATTTAGCCACAAAAAACAAACACCGTTTGATAGGCGTTATGAGCAAAATTTCCTTTCATCTCATCACTACCCCACCCCCCACCCCATCGGCACGGATGATAGGCGTGGCGGTTTGGTTGGATAATACAGAAATTGGGTGGGGGTGGCTCACCATTTGGCGCGATGTCGCAGAAATAAGCGACTTGTTCATTGCGCCCACCCATCGCAATAGGGGCATTGGGACGGCGCTCATTCGGCATTTGGTGGGTATCGCAAAAAATCATGCGTGTCAAATCGCAGAGATTGGCGTGGGTGAAAATAACCCCTCTGCCAGACGATTATATGAACGGTTGGGGTTTATGACACATCGGGTAATCCCCGCCACACCCCAACCGATATATTATTTACGTTGCCCCATAGACCGTTTATTGAATCCCTAAATCGGGGGTGGCGGGGAACGATTCTTCTATCGAATCATAATGGATAGTGATAATTTCTTCGACCATATCATGCGAGGCGGTATCAAATGCAGAATAGGTCAATTCCTGAATCCATGCACCTTTCACCGTCCAACGGCGGGTTTCTACGTCATCATCCACCGCCAAAATACTGACTGTACGGCGTGGACGTTGCGAATTTGGGGCAGTGGTCTCACGCAACCATGTATTAAACGAATTATTGGCATCGCGTTGCACCATCTTGATAATGCGGAACGGCTCATAGACCCGTTCTCCCTTATCATTCAGTTTGAAGGTGGTCAATCCATCTACACGAAACACACCGAGCATTGGATTATTATCAATTTGAATTTCAAATTCGTTGGCGACCAAACTATCCACAGCAACAAAATTGGTTGGCATTGGGGTTTCTCCTTTTTAAGTGTTTATCAAAGCTATCCCAATTATAACATATTCTCATCCTCTGCTACTTTCGCAAAAGCACACATATCCCTATAATGAGAGGTGTATCTATTGTGATTATGTAAGGATGCGCCATCTTGAAACCATTATTATGCGTTTTTATCATCTTATTCATCATGACGGGGTGCGCTCCTGCCCAACAAACAGAGATGATTCAAGACCTCCCCACGCGCATCCCGACCACTACCCCAGAATATAATAATGTTGTCGAGGCAGAGCGGGTGATTGTCACCTTTTTAGACTTGTGGTCACGGCGCGATTATGCTCAGATGTATACTCTCATCAGTCAATCGAGTCAAGAGGCGTTTCCATACGAAAATTTTCAACGATTTTACGAAAATACCACCACAGAAATTCGCCTATCCGCGCAGACTTTTAGCCTCACCATCCAAGCACGAGAGAGCAACCGCGTGATGGTATTTTTATACGATATGACCTTCACCAGTGACATCATGGGCAGTTTTAGTGATGCTGGGCGCGAGATGCGCCTGATATTAGACAACGACCTGCAAGCATGGCGGGTGGCGTGGTCGCCTGCCGATATATTTGTAGCGATGGGGCGGGGGGGGTCTGTTCGGCTAGAGAGTTACCCGCCACTCCGTGCCAATATTTATGACCGCAATGGCGAAATTCTGGCAGATATGAATGGACGCATCGTGGTTGCCCGTGTGATTCCAGAGCAAATTCCCAACCGCGAAGTGTGTATCAACACATTGGCGAGTGCCTTAAATCAGACCACCGACCAAGTGAATGCCACCCTCGCACGGAGCAATCCCTCGTGGCTCACCGACATGGGACTCATCGAAGCCAATACCTATTTGACATGGGAAACCTCGCTCCTAGCCGATTGTGGCGCTCAATTTGATTATCAATATACGCGCCGTTATCTGCAAGGAGACCTCACCGCCCATATCATCGGCACAGTGGGTTATCCCGATGAAGCCCAAATCCCCGCATTACAAGCCGCAGGTTTTCGGCAAGATTCGATTATCGGCAAAAGTGGCATTGAAGCCAGTTGGGATACCACCCTGCGCGGTGTCCCTGGTGGGCGCTTATCGGTTGTATCGCCAGAAGGGGTTGTGTTGCAAACCCTCGTAGAACGGCGCGCAGAACCCAGCCACAGTGTGTATTTGACAATAGATATAGAGCTACAGCGTTTTGTCTATCGTGCCATTAGCGAGGCATACGCCAACGCCAACGAATCGTGGGGACGTGATTCGGCAGGTGCCTCGGCGGTCATTCTCGATATTCACACAGGCGAAATTTTGGCGATGGTCAGCTATCCATCGTTTAACCCCAATGCGTTCACGGCTTTTCCCCTCATGGGCAAAACCGAAGCCAATGCCTATATCGCCCAAGTGTCATTAGACCCGCGCAAACCACAGCTCAATCGGGCGGCACAAGGACGCTATCCATCGGGGTCGGTTTTTAAGGTGATTAGCGCCATTGCCGCGCTCGATAGTGGTAAGTTTACCTTTGAAGAACGTTATTTTTCGATTGGCACCTGGAACAGAGATATTGTGCGGACAGATTGGTTACGCAGTGGGCATGGTAGCCAAAATATTGCAGGAGCATTGATGCACAGTTGCAATTCGTGTTTTTATGAGGTCGGCTGGAGGCTCGATGGCATAGACCCCTATTTGCTCCCCAGATATTCCAATTTGGTGGGGTTGGGCGTACCCACAGGCTTAACCGATATTCCGTCATCAGATGGATTTATTGGCACACCAGACACGAAAATTAATTTATTCCCAGAGCCATGGACATTTTCCGATGCTGTGGATATTGCTATTGGTCAGGGGATGGTCGAGGTGTCGCCGTTGCAGATGGTCGAGGTCTATGCGTTAATTGCCAATGGTGGCACACGCTATCGCCCATTCTTGGTGCATCACACGGCACTTTTAGACGACATCTATTATGAATTTACGCCAGAAATATTGGCAGAGACCAATATCACGCCAGAGGTGTTGATGTATATCCGCACAGGGCTATGCGATGTCATTTCGCGTGATTTTGGGACGGCATCGCATATCTTTAGAAACTCTCCCCTTTTGGATGCGGGTAGTGCTTGTGGCAAAACTGGCACAGCACAAAATACACAAGGATTGCCCCATGCATGGTTTATGGCGTATGCGCCACAAGACAATCCTCAAATTGCGGTGGGTGTGATGGTCGAAAACAGTGGTGATGGGTCTGCCGTTGCCGCCCCCATCACCCGCCGTATTCTGGAATATTATTATTTAGGGATTACCGATTAACCCCTATTTCTCTTCAATCACAGGGGTGGTACTGGTATTATCGCGGATGACCATCCGCCCGTTTTCATCTGTTACTGCCTCATCACTAGGCTTGCGCTTTTTGATGCGACGCACCACCTTGCGCGTCTTATTATCGCCATAAAGCGCCGACAAATTGAGTCCATAATATCCCGCCGTATTGATGAGGATGAGTGTCCAGAAAGATTCATCGGCAAACCCGATAAACGGGATAAAATCTGGGATGAACGAGGGCAACATCAACGCCACCGCCGCAAGAACTGCCATTGAGATAATCAATATTTCTTTCAAACCGCGTGTGAAATATTTCATGTTTTAAATCCTCCACTATTATTTATTACGTGGCTATGCCCGCATGGGTTGTATGGCGAGAATTATGTCCGCGCCAAAAAGTCGAGGATATGCCCCGCAATTTCTGCGCCTTTTTCCTCTTGCAAAAAGTGCCCTGCCCCTTCAATAGTGATAACAGGCTGGTCTTTTGCAGATGGGATATGCTTACGGAAAAAACGGTCTCCCCCGCCAAGCACCACATCCATATCAGAAAACATCACCAACGCGGGTTTATGCCAATTGGCAAGTCTGTCGCGTGCTTCACGCAAAATCGGCACACCCGCATCATCGTCTTTGGTTGGGACAAGCAACGGGTAAACAGCGATGGCGGTGGCATAATCTGGGCTGGGGAACGGTGCATCATACGCCCGTAGCACTTCTGGCGTGAGCAGTTCTTTGTTGATGGTGCTAAACTCAATCACCTGACTAGCGATTAAATCGCGCCCTGTCCGTTCTACAAATTCGCGCCACTGCCTAAAGCCATCGGTCATCGGTCTATCGCCTGTGGGCAAAGCAGTATTGAGTATCACCAACCGCGAAAAACGACTGTCTAATTGGGTCGCCAATGGCAAGCCGACAATCCCGCCCCAATCCTGACACACCAGCGTGATATTGGTCAAATTGAGGTATTCGATGAGTTTGGTCATGGCAGTGACTTGCAATTCGAGACTATACTCGCTCATCTCGGTGAATTTATCACTCTTGCCAAATCCGATGAGGTCTGGCGCAATCACGCGATGTTGCTTGGCAAGCGGGGGAATCATGTGGCGATAGAGATAAGACCATGTGGGTTCACCATGCAGGCAAAAAATTGTATTGCTACCCTTGCCTTCATCTACATAATGCACCCGCACACCATTTATATCGGCATAATTGGGTGCAAACGGGTAATGGTCTAAATTGGCAAAGCGGTCATCTGGTGTACGGATAATGGGCATTATTTTTTCTCCTATAAAAGATATTTTTTCGTAAGATGGGTGGCTGACATACGCCCTAACAACTTGTGTTGACATTCATAAGAATCATAACATTGTGGACGCGCTATATCGCGTCCCTATGACCTCAAACACAGTTATATGATTGTAGGGACGGCATATAAGGCGTGTCCGTAGTTAAAAAGGCAAAATATGATAAAAATAGCGTGTATGTTACCTGCCGACGGGCGGTGAACCACCCGTCTGACCTGCTAAACCCCCGTGAACG
>DAOTUO010000103.1:0-1674 GCA_034436595.1 Anaerolineae bacterium
TGCCTGTACCCCGCTATAAAACGCCGTGCCACCGAGCATATAACCGCCATCGGGGAGAATATCTTTGGCAAAATGCCCTACAAGGACATAGTGTAAGCTGTTCATGCCATGCTCCTTCATTATATGTATTAAAACATATGTATTAAAACGCGCCATGCGTGCGACCATTTGCCAAAAAATTAAACTTTTTTTACAGGATGATGCAATTATGCCACCTTGCAACGTGCCGTTTCGCTTGCTAAAGAAAATCCCATGCAGTATACTAGATGGTGCATATAAATATAATATCATTAGATAAGCTAGGAATACGCCAGATGGGTCAACAACGCTCACTTAGAACTTTTCTTGCGACCTTCTTCATCATTTTTATGATGGGAATGAGCATCGAAGTCTTTTCGCAGGTTATCAATTCGCTCCGAGCGACAAATGTCTCGCAATTGGTTGTAGACAACAACGCCAATGGGCTGGCAGATGGTGGGGATGTCATCCAATACACCATCGAAATCGCCAATTGTAGCTCTAGCACGATTAGCGGGGCAATTTATCAATCTGACCTAGACCCTAATACCAGCCTTGTACCCAATAGTGTCCAAGTGACCACCTCTGGCACGGGCTTGTGCGGAGACACCAGCACCCCCGTTGACCCGCCAACACCACCCCCGCCACCTGTTAATGCAGATGCCATAGATGACCTCTTTGCCGTCACCAATGGCGGGAATGTCGCCCAAAATGTGTTGACCAACGACACAGGCGAAGCACCCCTCACGGTGGTCTCGTTTGGTGATTCGCTGGCAAATGTCGGTACAACCCCCGCAGACGGTGTGACTGTTTTGTCGCTCCTCGCTGGCGGTGGGACGATTGACATCACCATCAATGCCACCGGCGCTATCACCATCACATCCGTTGGCACAACGGGCAGTGGCAGTGTGACCCTGTTCTATCAAATTTCATCCCCCAACGGCACAATAGACAACGCCCAAATCACGATTAATTTTGGCGATTTCCCCGTTGCGGTGGATGACCTGACGTATACTATTCTCGCGGGAAATACCCTCACGGTTATTGTGGCTGGCCCCAACGACTTACTACTCGACAACGACCTACTCGGCACACCGCTCGCCACCCTCACCCTTTTTGGTGGTGGCGATGCGTCTGGCGCGGCAACTACCCCCGCAGGCGGTACAATTCCGCTTGGCACAGGGGCATTGACCGTCAACACCAATGGTAGCTTCACCTTCACCCCCAACACAGGTTTCACGGGGGATTTCGACTTCCAATACACCCTCAACAACGGCATTGGCACGAGTACGGGCAATGTGACCATTCAAGTCCAAATTGCCCCTGTCGCACAAAACGATACCAATCTCATCGCGGTGGTTGGGTCTATCACCAATTTCCCAGCCCCTACCCTCTTCAACAACAATGGCAGTGGCGCAGATAATTTGGGTGTACCCGCCGCAACAATCGTCAATTATGGCGCGGGGAGTTTGGGCGGTGCAGTCACAGATAACGTTGCAGGCGCGACCACTGGCGCGGGAACATTCGCAGGTGGGACGCTGACCGTCAACGGGGATGGTAGCTTTAGCGTCAATAACCCCACGCTCAACGGCACATTCACCTTCCTCTATCGGATTCAAAACGTGGCTGGCTTCTCTGATGCCATCGTCACCGTCA
>DAOTUO010000104.1:0-2150 GCA_034436595.1 Anaerolineae bacterium
ATGCCGTCCGCAGGGGGGATAGGGGTGCTTTAAGCTGATAATTGACTTGAAAATGCTTATCCATTGAAATTTGAAAATCATTTGAATTCAAAATAGTTGTTGCATCAGTTAAACAAAACAATCCCCCAAAACGGGGGATTGTTGTCTATTCGCCTAGCATAAGGGTTGCCACATCATTCACCAGTGATTCCAAATCCACATCATAACTCGCAGATAAGGCAATGATGGTGATGTCTGAATCGGGCAAATAAACGCCGAGTGTGTAAAATCCCAGCACAGCGCCAGAATGTCCCCATGCCACCCCAAAATCGGTCTCCCATGCGCTAAGCCCCAAACTATATTCTGCGCCTTCATCATCAGGCGAAAAATTAAGCAATTCAGATATCATTTCTTCGCCCAAGAGGGTTTGGTCTTGCAAAAGGGCTTGATAAAAAGTGGTTATATCGGCAGTATTCGATACCAGCCCGCCATCGCCAAGCCCTGCCCCATCATTAATATCACTGACATTTTCGGCAACGCCGTCACCATCCCAATCTTCATAGCCATACACAAACCCCTCTGGATGGGTTTCTGATATTTGGGTATAAGTGTTTACGAGTCCTAATGGGTCTAAAATGCGTTCCCGCGTCAATTGGGGGAGTGTCATGCCAGACGCATTTTCGAGGATGAGTTGCATGAGCAAATAGTTGCTGTTGGAATAATAATATTCTTCATCTGGCGCAAAAAGCGCAGGCAACCCATAGGCATAGGTAATGGCTTCTTCTGCCGTCCATTCATGGGTGGAATCCTTGTATAAGGCATCAAAAAACTCATCCGTACCAAGATAATCATCAATACCACTACGCATCGCCAATAATTGGCGGATGGTCACAGCATCCGCATTGGCAATATTTTCGACCACATCCGTGGGCAACCAATCGCTTGCCAAATCATCCAACGCAAAAACACCCTCTTCGACCAACATCAATGCCACCACCGATACATACGTTTTGGACATACTAGCAATACGAAAACGGTCATTGGGCGCGGTGGGGCGAGAACCATCCGCCAAGCCAGTGGTCGCTGTCCATGTGCCATCGGGTGTGGTCACTTGCACGACCAAGGCGGGACTTGTTGCATCAGCATATTGGGCTAAGAGGTCATCAAGGTCTTGCTGTTGGGCGGATAGCGGTATGATGAGGGTCATCATCAATAGCAACAAAAGGGGTAATAAACGATGCATTAAAATATCCTTTTCTATGAATTAACTCGACGTCAATTATACGCCCAAACCATGCTATCGGTTGTATAAAAATTCACTCTCTGACGAACAAACTACGCACCCCATACGCCAGCCCTACGTCATCTTGTGCCAATATCGGTTGTTGGATATGCTCCCCATCATTGTTGTAATGTGCCATTAGGGATGTGTGATGAAAAAATTATTTTGGGGACTGATGATAGCTTGCCTCTGCCTTTACATACTGATTGGAACAATATCTGCCCAAGAATCCCCACTGCCTTATACCGATGCTGTGAGGATGGTCTATTATGAGGATGAAAATCCGCAAGGGCTTGATAATTATTTATTAATGCAAAATATATGTCCAGAAGCTATTTTGCATCTTAATCCCACGTTCGATATGACCAATGTTCCTTATGGGGCTAAATTATATCTATCAACCGATAAACCGTGTTATTTCTTCTCCCCAGAAAACCCAAATTATGGAGGGTGGGCATCACATCGTCTTAAATTTTATGAAAATGGGCGATGGTTAGATGAACCTTATTACGCGGACGATGTTTTTTATAGGTATAGCCAAACCCCTCAAACACTGGCTGATTATTTTGGAGTATGTATCAATGACATCCTAGAAGAAAATTATATGCTGGCATATCACTTTGAAGTCTATAAAGAATTCCGTACCTCTATGGATTTATTTATGCCACAACATTTAACATCATGCCATCCATATTTTGCGCCAAAAACTGAAATTACACCAACCCAACACACGACATCCACTATAAATAGACGAGAAAATACGCGACTAGTCAGTGGATATTTTCGTAATTTCACCCCACTTACTTTTGCCAATAATTATGGGGTGTGCATTGAGGAATTGATAAACGATAGTTTGCGTTATAGATTCTATAATCCAGAGGTGACTTAT
>DAOTUO010000105.1:0-3771 GCA_034436595.1 Anaerolineae bacterium
GGGGGTGGGGTGAAAACACGTTTAATGATGCGTTATTGACATAATCCTATGAATTTGTTTTCGGTTCTCCATAAGCGTTAGATTCGGCTTCGGCTATAGCATCAAACGGCAAGGCTTCTGTCTCTGCCAGATGAACGCGCCGTGTGCCATCTGGCAACACATCTTCAGAGATAACCCATTCTTGGGCTTTTGGAGCAGGTTCTTCGCTCAATGTGAGGTCGTATGTGGCTTCTGCGCGTTCTGGCATCCCCGCCCATACGGTAAAAAATGCGCCTAGTGCAAATATCGCACCAGCCAATCCCCATTCACCGACAGGGGTCGCCAATACCAAATTATTAATCATCAACAAGGCAAAAACGGTGAGTAGTGCCACCGCAAAAAAGGGTTTCATCTCACGTTGCATATCAACACATCCTTTTATCTAGTCCACCATAATGACCTTTATATTATCCCATGCGCGGGGATGTGTCAAAGCGGAAAATCTGTGAATGGAATCATGGCGCTAAGGGGTGTTTTGCATATAAAATAGTCTTATGTGCAATTTTTCACCTAGAAAGTGATTTTATCATGCAAAAAATTCTCTGGCTTATGATTATCGCCTTGCTCGTCGCAGGATGTCGAAATTCTGCCAACCAAGCCGATAACCCTGCTGTCCGCATTTCTATCCGCACAGACCCCATCCTACCCTATGTGGGGGATGCCACCGTGCTGGTGAGACTCAGCCGTCCACCCGATAACACGCCTATCAACGACGCGCAAAAAATTGAGCTAAAAGGCGATATGACCCATGCAGGCATGGTGCCTGTTTTTGGGGAGACCACCGCATCGGGCATAGACGGCTATTATGAAATCCCGCTCAATTTTACGATGGCGGGTGATTGGGTGATTAGTGTCACCGCCACACTCGCAAACGGTACAGTCGCCACCTATCAAGCGAGTGTGGCTGGTGTGGCGAATGTCATGCCCAATTTTGATGTGATTGAAGATTGCGCCACCCCCGATGACAATTCCACCGAAACTATCCCCGATTGCCTGCTCGATATGACCGAAGAACCTCTCAGGTTTGAGATTATGCCATGACAGACCTCCTGCAATTGCCATTTTTTAAGCAGATGGCACAGTGGCGCTATGGTCGGTTGATGCTACAAATCCCATTTACGCTCATTGCCCTACTTTTGGTATATGACGGATTCACAGGCAGTCAAACCGCACCAGAAAATTTGGCAACGGTGGGCGTATGGGTGCATTATCGTGGGATACTCATCCTAGCCCTATTTTTCATCGGCAATATTTTTTGTATGGGATGTCCCTTCACCCTCCCACGCACCCTCGCCAAACGCCTATCCAAACGGGGAAAAAGATTCCCACGCATCCTACGGCATAAGGGACTGGCGATTTTTAGCCTGCTCCTGCTATTTTTCCTCTATGAATATTTGGATATGTGGGCGAGTCCTGCGCTCACGGCATGGGTCATTGTCGCGTATTTTGTGCTGTCATTCGCATTAGAGGCGCTCTTCACCGAATCGGCATTTTGCAAATATGTTTGCCCATTGGGGACATTCAATTTTGTGTATTCGGCGCTATCGCCCGCGCAAATCAGTGTGAAAAATCGGGATGTGTGTCGGACGTGTGTCGGCAAGGAATGTATCAATGGCAGTTATGCCCCCGCGCCGATTATTCGGCTGGATAGCATCACCATCAACGGGGAAATAACGCAAAAAGAGGTGATTCACCGCCCACAAGGGACTCTCGGCTGTGGCACAGAACTATTTGCCCCACAAATTAAATCGAATTTTGACTGTACCCTGTGCTTGGATTGTGTCCGCGCCTGCCCACATGACAATATCGGCTGGATGACGCGCCGCTTTGGGCGAGAATTATCGGATGCAAGCGCATGGAGCAAACGCTGGGACATCAGTTTTTTGTTGATTGGATTGGCATTTTGGGGATTACTGAACGCCTTTGGCATGATTCCCCCCGTCTATGACCTGATGCAATCGCTGGCGAATGGGCTTGGATTGCCCGCGCTCGGATGGTCAGATAGCACCATCGAATTGGTCGTATTGGGGATGATTTTTGTCGTTGGCGGAATAATTTTGCCGATAGGGGTGATGGTGTTGGCGGGATTTTTGACGAAAATCAGTCAGCCCCACCCCGTAGAGACGGCATACATGCCGTCCACGCCCAAAAATGAACACAATATCCGCCTCATTATCGGCAATTTTGCCCCCGCATTTATCCCAATTGGGTTTGGGATATGGCTGGCGCATTATGCCTTTCACTTTTTATCGGGTGTGTTCACCATCATCCCCACGGTGCAATTTTTTTTGCTAGACCACAACATCACCTTCTTGGGGAATACGCCCAATTGGGCATTGGGCGGTGTGGATTTTGGGGTCATTGGGGTGGTGCAATTGGTGGCATTAATGGGTGGCTTTGTGTGGAGTATGGCGTTGGTGCAAACCATTAGCCTGCGCGAATTTCGGCGGAATGCCATGCTCCCCACGTTGATATGGGGCGCGGTGGTGCTGGGATTGATGCTTGCCGCGGTGTGGATATTCGCCTTCAACGATATGGAAATGCGCGGGTCGGTGTTGTTTCATTGAAGAAAAGATTAATGGTGTTATTTTCTCTGAGCTATAATCAAACGAAAACCTACATCATTGTAGAAACCTATAGGAGAGAATGCTTCTCTTGAATGTGTTGTGATATTCTTTGATAAAAAAGACCCGCCTTTTACTGATTTTTCATTTGAGGGATTAAAGCCTATTTCATTTATAGGTTCATAATCATTTATACACCATTCCCAAACATTTCCTAAAACATCTAATGCGCCACATTTTGCTTTATTTTGCGGATACATACCAACAGACAATGTTCTATTTATACCTGAAAAAAACCAGTTTATACATACATCATCAAAATCATCTCGCTCTGAATTTTCAAGCAATAGAGAATTTGTTCTCCAAGAAAATAAGCGGTTTTCATCTCCATTTTGCGCCATCCATTGCCATTCCCACTCTGTGGGAAGGCGTATTTGCCATTGTTCTGCATCTAAATCCATTATTTTTTGAAATAATTTATTTCTTCTATATATCCTATCTAACCATTTTGAAAAGACCACAGATTGATACCATGATACATCTATGGAAGGGCAATAGTTGTAAACAGGTTCTTTAATCCTCGTGTAATTTTGAACTCCCCCATCAAATATATCAAGAAATTTGCCCCATAATTCTAAATCAGAATATCCATTCATCAGAAAGGAATTAAACTGAAGATTAGTGATCGGGTAAGTTGAAACATAAAATGGTGCGATTGCAAAAGAATATTTCTCAATTGTGATACTGCCACCATTTTGTATGTAACACCATTGAATATCAGGAATCTTGCTTGATAGCAAGCCAATACCCTCCCTTGCATCTCCAATCAGGCTTAATCTAGCACCAATTGAATAACGCCTTGCACTGGAAGTTTCTATATCATCTAATTCGCCTACTAAACGCTGTTGCTCAGAGATAGTATAGGTTTTCAATGGCTCACCTAAATCGCTCCATTTCTTATTTATCGTTTCAATTGCTTTATAAAAATATTGAAGTGATTCATGCAATGGCAATGGCGTACTATCAGGGTTTTCTGCCCATGCGCTGGCATCACGCTCAAATTGGCGATACACCGCCATGCTCACTTTGTTGGCATCAATCCATGCCTTTAATTGTTCCCAATGGCGCAAAATGGCTTCATGTGCCACCTCCACCATCGTGCTATCTG
>DAOTUO010000106.1:0-55369 GCA_034436595.1 Anaerolineae bacterium
CATTATAGGTGTTATCATCCCCAAACCGTAAGGAAAATTAATCTTATTGAACCAAAATGGAGTTTTGATATATGAAGAAAAATATGCTTTTGATGTTGTTATGTATTTTCATCGCTATTTTTGCCCTGCCCGCGCTGGCACAAGAAGAAGAATCGCCAGATTTGCCCACCTTTACCGATTTGCCTGCGGGTGAATGGTCACAAATCGCAACGGGTGGCGATACCATGTGTATGTACGATACAGAATACAGCTTTTTCGTGCGTCCAGCGCCACAACCCACCCAAAAATTGATGATTTATTTTCAGGGTGGCGGGGCGTGTTGGGATGGATTTACCTGTGGCGCAATTGGACAATTTGCCTCGCGTTATGAAGTGCCTGATATTGCAGGTGTTGGAGAATTAATCGGTGGCAGTGGCTTTTTTGATTACGAAAATCCAGATAACCCTGTTGCCGATTATAACGCCGTGTTCGTTCCCTATTGCACGGGTGATGTGCATGGGGGGGATGCTGTGGTGACGTTTGATGTCCCCAGTGAGCAATTAGGCGTGGATTTTGATGAAATCACCGTCCACTTTAATGGCTATAACAATTCACAAGCCGTCTTAAATTGGGTCTATGACAATTTTGCAGAGCCAGAACAAGTTTTTGTCACAGGCTGTAGTGCAGGTGGCTATGGCGCAACACTCAACGCCCCGTATGTCATGGAACATTATGCCGATGTGCCTGTGATTCACATGGCAGATGCGGCGGTAGGTGTGACCCCAGATTATTGGACAGGACTCACCACATGGGCATTTGAGAATCTCGGCTTTTTGCCAGAAATTAACCCTGATACCTTTAATACCGACTATATGGCGGCATTAGCAGAGTTATATCCCAACAATATCGTCTCGCAATACACCACCTATATGGATCAGGTACAAGTCGGGTTTTATGGCATCCAAACAGGCGTGTTTTTGGACGCATCCAATTTCTTGCCGATGGCAGTGGAATGGGGCGCGGGTGCAGAGGAACGCCTCAATAGCCTTAATGAAGGCAACGAGAATTTTTATAGCTATTTGGCGGGTGGAATGGTGCATTGCATCACCCCATTACCCGAATTTTATGAATATGAAGTCGAAGGCGTGTCTGTGAGCGCGTGGGTTGCCGATTTGCTCGATGGCGACACCGCTCAAGATGTAAGTTGTGATTTGTTGCGCGGGCAATGCTTTGGCGCACCCTAGTGAATAAATGAGTGAGTCAATAAAAAAGGGCATGAGATTCGTTCTCATGCCCTTTTTGGTCAGTTAGTCGTTGTGATATTCATCCTCAAAGTCGTTATGAATAAATTCTTGAGGGTTAAAATCATTGGCATCAAACCGCCCCAAGTTAAATTCATCGTGGCTTGGTTGGGGTTGGGTCACTGGCTGATGATAATCGGTGCTACTATTCACATGACGCTCAAAAATCAGTTGTCCGTTTAGCTCATCAACCAGCACCAAATCACCCGCCTTAAAATCACCGCGCAAGAGGCGCACACTCAACGGATTTTCGATATACCGTTGGATATTTCGACGCAATGGACGCGCCCCATATTGTGGGTCATAACCTGTTTTGGCAATCCAGTTGCGGGCGGGTTCTGTGAGGTGAATTTCGATGCCACTCTCTAATAGGCGCTCCACAATGCCTTTCATCTGCAAATCTACCATCATCTCAACATCTTTTTGGGATAGCGGAGCAAAGATGATAATTTCGTCAATACGGTTCAAAAATTCTGGACGGAAAGTTTCACGCATGGCTTTTTCGATTTTCTGATGGTCTGCCACTGCTTGGGCATCTGTCGCTTGGACAAATCCTAATGCGCCACCCTTACGGGCAAATTCTGTCCCCAGATTGCTGGTCATGATGATGACCGAGTTTCTAAAATCTACCGTGCGACCTTGCCCATCGGTTAATCTGCCGTCTTCCAAAATTTGGAGTAGGGCATTCCACACGTCAGGGTGTGCTTTTTCGATTTCATCGAACAAAATCACCCGATACGGGCGACGGCGCACCGCTTCTGTGAGCTGTCCGCCTTGCTCATAGCCGACATACCCAGGAGGCGCACCAAACAGACGGCTCACCGTATGTTGCTCACGATATTCGCTCATATCAATTCGCACAAGCGCATCTTCGTCATCAAACATAAATTCCGCGAGGGCTTTGGCGAGTTCTGTCTTGCCAACGCCACTGCTCCCCAAAAAGATGAATGACCCAATGGGGCGTTTGGGGTCTTTTAGCCCACTCCGCGCACGGCGTATGGCATCGGAAATGGCTTCTACCGCGTTATCTTGCCCAATCACACGTTTGTGCAGAGCATCTTCCATGCGGAGTAATTTTTCACTCTCACTTTCGAGCATCTGGGTGATGGGAATCCCTGTCCATTGCCCGACAACCACCGCAATATCGCTATCTTCTACGACTTCATCCACCGTGCTTTCTTGTTGCCAGAGATAGCGTTCACGGTCATATTCGCCCTCAAGTTGAATCCGTTGCATCTTAAAATTGGCGGCAGATTCGTAATCGCGTGCCATACTCGCGGCTTCTTCTTCGGTGATAAGGCGGTCTACTGCCTCTTTCATCTCACGTAGGCGGGGTGGGACACTATACAGTGCCACCCGCACTTTGGCGGCGGCTTCATCGAGCAAATCAATCGCCTTATCGGGCAATTTGCGCCCCGTCACATAACGGTCAGATAGACGGACGGCGGCTTCGATTGCGCCATCGGTAATCGTCACGCGGTGATGTGCCTCATAGCGGTCACGCAAGCCATAGAGCATTTCGATGCTATCTTCGATATTCGGTTCATCCACATACACAGGGGCAAATCGGCGGTCTAATGCACCGTCTTTTTCGATATATTGGCGATATTCGTCCAATGTGGTCGCGCCAATACATTGCAATTCACCGCGTGCGAGGGCAGGCTTCATCATATTGCCTGCGTCAATCGCGCCACCACCTGCACCAGCACCGACTACTTGGTGCAATTCATCTATAAAGAGGATGATTTCGCCGTGTGCATTTTGGACTTCTTCAATGGCGGCTTTGAGTCGTTCTTCAAATTCGCCTCTGAATCGGCTACCCGCCAACATACTGGCAAGGTCGAGGCTAATCACGCGCTTGTTATGCAAAATTTCTGGCACATCGAGGCTGACAATGCGTTGCGCCAAACCTTCGACAATCGCGGTTTTACCGACACCCGGTTCTCCGATGAGGACAGGATTATTTTTCGTGCGCCGACTAAGGATTTGAATCACGCGCAATACTTCGGCATCGCGCCCAATCACGGGGTCGAGTTTGCCTTCCATCGCCATGCGGGTCATGTCTCGGCTATATTTTTCTAGTGTGCGATAGCGACTCTCTGCTTGTGGGTCGGTCACACGCTGTCCACCGCGAATATCTTTGATGGTGTCCATCACGCGGTCACGGGTGATGCCGTTATCGGTCAACATTTTGGCAATCGGCGTATTGCGTTCCGATAAAACGGCTAAAAAGATGTGTTCGGTGCTGATATATTGGTCATTGAGCCGATTTGCCTCTTCATTGGCGAGGTCTATCACCCGTTTGACGCGGGGTGTGATGAATACCTGCCCTTCGCCACCGCCATAAATGGTCGCTTTTGGGCTGGCTTGGAGGATGTTGTCTATACGCGCACGGAGCAGGCTAATATCTACGGTCATGCGCTCTAATAATTGGGGGATAACCCCATCACTTTGTTCGAGTAAAGCGAGGAGGATATGTTCGGTATCTACTTGGTTATGCCCATAGCGTTGCAAAATTTCATAGGCACGGGCGGCGGCATCTTGGGCGCGTTCTGTAAAACGGTCAAAACGTATCATCAGTTTATCTCTATCTCTATTGTTTGGACACGCGGTTATGTGTCCCTACTATCTGAATTAATTGTACCCCGATTTGTGATATATACATCATACCCACGTTCTATAAGAAATATGTTCACAAATCATAAAAATTTTTGTAGAAGTTTATGAGGTCATGTTCCGTTATAATAAGGTTATGTTATCGGATGCTCAAAAAGGACACATTTAATCATGATGATGATGAAAAGTAAAAACTCACGCTTGTTATTGGGAATTAGCGGATTCGCCGTTTTATTAGGTCTTGTGGTATTTCTTCTAGCTACTCGTGTGATGACCGACCAAGATTATATCAATAGCCTTGTCCCTGCAAATGTGCTACCCACTGATGTATGGACGCGGGAGCAAGCCGATGCAGACAATCTGAGCCGTACCACTGTTGAACTGAATCGGACAGAGCCGACTGGGTTGGTCTATTTAGACTTTTTGCGCTTCGATGCCACCGTCCCCCAGCCAGAAACTGCTCTCATCACCGCCGAGCGTATAGACGATGCGTGGATTGCCGATGCCCTCAGCAGTTATAATAGTTCACGGCGAATTAAAACATGCACCATTGGCGATGTGCGCCTATATGAGTATGATGCAGTGATTAATCGGTTGGCGTATAATTTACGTTATTGGGTGATTCCCATTACACCAGTGCGGACAGCCACTCTGATTGTCGCCGTGACGGTGGATAATCGCCCGTATTTTGACGAATTATCGAAAAATTTACGTCCAAATGAAGCAGAATGTCCATAAGGCAAAAAAATATGAATATAACTTATCAACATGGCGAGACCATGTATCACCTTAATTTAGAAAATAGTGGTGATGGAAAACATACCATCACCATTAATGGGACGGTATACGACATTCATGCCACCCCATTGAATGATGGCGCGTGGCTTATCACATGGGATGGCGGACGCGAGGTGGTCTATACTGCCGTCAACGGCACAGAACGATTTGCCCATGCCGATGGAGGCACCTATACCCTCGTGCAACCAAATCCGCAGTCGCGCAAGCGCAAACGGGCAGGTGCTGGTGATGACCTCACCGCGCAAATGCCCGGTAAGGTGGTGGATGTGCTAGTGGGGGCGGGTGATGTGGTGAAAAAAGGTCAGACATTGCTGTTATTAGAGGCGATGAAGATGGAAATCCGCGTGAGTGCGCCTCATGATGGCACGATTAAAGCCATTTTTACCCAAAAAGGTGATGTGGTCGACCGAGGGCAACGATTGGTCGAAATTGGGGAATGAGATAGGGATATGTTGATTTACCAGAAGTTACTTCTGAGCCAATCACCCATGAGTCTATTTTGAATTTTCCGCTAGAAACAGTCTGGCAAGATGATTCTGAGATGCAACATCTCGATTATGCGTATGCGGTTAGTCTTGTAAGGACATTTATGGATGACCCTACACTGGTATTAACCATTCGTGGTCGAAAATACACCCCTCAATTTAGCTTTCGTGTGAATCATCATATTCTTAGTGTGGAAAGTGTGCAAACTGAGGTGGATGCAGGTTATGAAGGTCAGAATCAGGTCGTGCTGATAGAGGCTAAAAATACACGCACCAAAAACGTCATTATTCGTCAGTTGTTTTATCCCTATCGGCAATGGTCACAAACGACCAGCAAGCATGTTCACCCTCTATTTTTTGAGCGACATGGCAAAGAATATCGTTTTTGGCGTTTTGCATTTGCCGATGAAAAAGATTATGCTAGTATTCAATTAGTTGATGCAAAACGTCTGATTTTAGCGGAAGGTTTATAAATATGCTCACACCACCCCTCAAGTGGGCAGGGGGCAAGCGGTGGCTTATCCCACACCTAAGCCCCATTTGGCAATCTTATTCACAGATGCGCCTTGTTGAGCCGTTTTGTGGCGGATTGGGTGTTGCCTTGAGCCTCAATCCTGCCCGTGCTTTATTGAATGATATTAATCCACATCTGATTAATCTATATCGTTGGATTCAAGATAGCTTCGATAGCGTGGGTTTATCACCAGAAGATAACAATGAAGCCATATTTTACTCCAAGCGTGACCAATTCAATACGGCTATTCGCCATAATAATGCCAATACCCCCGAATCGGCGGTTATTTTCTACTATCTCAATCGGACGTGTTATAACGGTTTATGCCGATTTAACCGCAAAGGGCTATTTAATGTGCCGTTTGGGGCATATAAACACATCCCCTATTTGACTAAAACAGGATTTGACTCTTACAAACCAGTTTTTGAGCGGTGGCAATTCGCATGTGGTGATTTTGAGTCATTGCAAATTGTAGAGGATGACTTTTTGTATATAGACCCGCCATACGATGTGCCATTTACCAGTTATGCCAAAGAAGATTTTTCGTGGGATGACCAACGCCGATTGGTCAAATGGTTATTTGATTATCCCAACCCAATGGTGGTATCCAATCAGGCGACACCGCGAATTATGGCATTATATGAACAAGCTGGTTTTGACATGATGGTGTTATCTGCCCCGCGCCGTATCAGCAATAATGGCGATAGAACCCCCGCACAAGAAATGCTCGCCTATAAAAATATCACCATTGCACCAACAGAAATACACCACCAACAACTCACATTATTTTAGAGTAATATTGGTATTTATTGGTGATAGGCACATGGGGTATGATTAATTCTGTGTGTCTTTCATCCCAAAAAGGTCAATATTCTCCTTGATAAATCAAATCACCAGCACGGCTACCTTTCAAGCCATCAAAACCGACCCCAAAACCCGTTCCTATTGGGTGGTGGGGGTTGCCCTTATTTTTGCCACACTTGGCGCCATCGGCATGAGAGCCGCCCAACAATTGGGCATGTCTTATCAGGTGGTGGTCTTTTGGCGCTTATTCCCCGCCTTTATCATCCTCACCCCACTGGTCATTAAGCGCTATCGGGCGCAAATCTCACATATCAGTCGGCGCGACTTGCTCCTTATCAGCGCATCGGGGGTGATGTTGGGCATACATTTCAATTTTTTGGCGGCATCACTGGTCTATAGCACGATATTGGTTTCGCAGGTTATCACCAATACGGGACCTATCTGGGTAGCAATATTAGAAGTGACTATTTTCAAAGAAAAATTGGGACGTGCTGTGATAAAGGGCATCCTGCTGGCTTTTGTGGGTGGGATTGTAATTGCGCTTGCGCCGTATATCGAGACACAGACCGTTGCCGAAACTGTGGTACGCTCAGAAAATTTGCCAGAGGCAAACCCGTTGTTGGGCGCAGTATTGGGGTTGGCGGCAGCGATTTTTGCGGCGATATACCTGCTCATCGGCAGGCAAGTGCGGGCGCGGGTGTCTTTGATACCCTATATCTGGATGGTGTATGGCGTGGGGACAATCACCGCGCTTGTTAGCACGACAATTAGCCAAAAATCGCTGGTCGGATATGTCCCAGAAGCCTTTTTATGGTGTATCGCTGTAGCATTTTTTGTCACCCTATTGGCGCATGGCGCGTTTAATTATGCGGTTGGCTATTTACCCGCCACCATTGTGAGCATCTCCTCGCAGGTGGTATCGGTATTGGCGGCAATTATCGCCTTTTTGTTTTTATCAGAAGTGCCACTGGCACTCGAAATCGTGGGCAGTATGATTATCATCGGCGGGGTCATGTTATCTATCATAGGACAACGAAAGCCACATGGGGTAAAATAGGTGGAAATACGATTTTTACCAAAGGATTCTTAATATGTATAAAAAAGTATGGATAGTTTTTGTGTTGATGGTGTCTGTTTTTGTGACATCGGCACAAGAGATGCTCACTAAACAAGAAATTGAACTTGAAGCGGGTGATGGACTTGTGCTCACGGGTGATTTTTATCCACAAGTAGAAGCCAGTGTTGGCATGTTATTGTTGCATATGAATGGTAGCGATAGAAACGGATGGTCTGTTTTTATCCCAGAATTACAAGCGGCGGGATATGCTGTGTTGGCGGTCGATATACGTGGATTTGGGTCTACTGGTGGCACACGCGATTTTGAATTGGCGCAAACAGATGTGCAAGTGTGGCTCGATTGGCTCAAATCACAAGATGGTGTGACAGGGGTAGCCATTGTTGGTGCGAGTATCGGCGCGAATTTGGCGTTAATCGGATGTGCTAATGACCCCGATTGTCTAACAGTGATTGCGCTATCACCGGGGGAAGATTTTTTTGGGGTACAACCCGCCGAAGCCATATCCATTGGCTTATCTGACCGCCCAATTTTGTTGGTTGCATCGCTTCGTGATGACGAGAGCGCCCAAGCAGTACGGGCATTTGCACAAATTGCCACAGGTGTTTTTTCTGTGCGGATGTATGACCGTAGCCAACATGGGACAGCTTATTTTACTGGGCGTGGGGTAGAACAAAAAATAGCGACATTTATTGGCTGGTTAGATGAATACGCCATTGTACCTACAGATTAATTATGTTAACTATTGCAGAGGCGCTTGAATTATCCCCATTTGAAGGGGCGCGAGTGGTGGCAGGTCGTCGTAACTTGCATCGCCCCGTTGTCTATGTTCATAATGGTGCTGTGCCAGAAGTCGCTAATTGGCTGAATGGTGGTGAACTCATCCTCACCACCGCCTTTAATATCCCCCAAGATGAACAGGGCAGGCGTGATTATATCCGTGCGTTAGATGCCAAAAATGTGTCTGGGTTGATTATTGCGGTGGGGCAACGGATTGAATTTGCCCCGCCAGAGATGGTCGAGGTGGCAGAATCGTATGGCTTCCCGCTTATCGAAATCAATTATAACGCCCGTTTTGTAGAGATGGCACGCGCCGCCAACGAAATTATCGCCGAAGAACAAATGGCGATGGTCACACGGGCGCTTCATATTCACAAGACGCTCACCAATTTGGTCTTGGAAGGTGGGACGATTAAGCAACTCGCCACCGCGATGGCAGACCTCATCAAACAATCAGTCAGTATCGAAAATGACCGTTTTGAGGCGCTTGCCAATGCCAATATTGGTTCTGTGGATGAAGCACGCCGTTATACCCAACAATATGGACGAACAGACCCGCGCTTGGTTAATGCGCTAGAGGCAGATATTTTTCCACAAATCCGCGACACCTTGCGCCCTGTATTCATCCCCAAAATGCCTGATGTGGGATTAGAGATGGAGCGCATCCTCGCGCCGATTGTGGTGCAGGGACAGATTTATGGCTATCTGTGGGTGATTGCCGATGGTCGCCCATTGAATGAACTCGACCAGCTCGCAATCGAAAGCGGTGCGACCATCGCCGCACTCATGTTGATTCATCAAGAATCTCTGCAAGGGGCGGAATCTGCGCTAAAGGGGAATATTTTGGCGCGGTTGGTGCAAGGGGAGATGAGCGGGATTAATTTGCTCACAGACCAAGCCTTACGTTTTGGACTCGACTTACGCAAGTCGTTTCGGGCGGTGGTGGTAGATTATACAGGTGCGCCATCGGCACAAGTCGTATCGCTCAATCGGCGTTTGACCAAAGCCTTTAATAATGCGGTGATTGGGCAATATGCGGGGCAGGTGATGATGCTTATTCAAGCCAGCGAGGATGTGAATAGTGTCTTTAAGCGTATTTCTGCCGAAGCCGATTTACACCCTGTGGCGTATTCGTTGCGGTTGGGTGTGAGCGCGGTGCATGTCGGTGCAAAGCAGGCGCAATATGCCTATAGCCAATGTCGTGAGATATTACACATTGCCACACGGCTCTATCCAGAAGAAAAAATTGTTTATTTTGAGCAACTCGGTTATATCCACACCCTTTATTTGGCGGGACATAACGCGCTTAATGATAACCCCTATATCCCTGTTTTGCGCCTCTTGCAAGAGGAACAACAAGCCGATTTATTTCATACATTAGAGGCATATTTAGATGCAGGGGGCAATGGGGTGAGTACGGCGGAGATATTGCATATTCACCGTAGCACGCTCAATTATCGGCTAGAACGGATTCAGGAGATTTGCAATGTCAAATTATCTGACCCACATGCACGGATGAATTTGCAGATGGCGCTTAAATTATTGAAATTGTTTGATGTGGGATGAACAAATGAGGCATGAATAACCAGCCATGCCTCATTTTGATTGAATGTGATTAACTACCAGCCTCTGCGTCCATGCCGTTGTTCTCTGAACGGGTCGCCATAATTATGATAACCCGCTTGTTCCCAAAAACCGGGTTTATCGCTGGTGCTAAATTCTAATGCCCGCAGAAATTTGGCACTTTTCCAAAAATATAGATGTGGAACAAGTGTCCGCACAGGTGCGCCGTGGTCGGGGTCTAAAAATTGCCCATCAAATTTATAGGTGAGCAACACATCGTCACGCATCATATCTTCTACGGGGACATTGGTGGTATATCCCAAATCGCAGTGGGCGATGATATGCTTGGTGGCTGGCTTCATCCCCACCAATTCCGCGATGTGCTTAAATTGCACCCCTTCCCATACCGTATCGAATTTGCTCCAGCGAGTGACACAGTGAATATCGCAGGTGATTTGCACAGTGGGTAATGCGAGAAATTCTTCCCATGACCATGTGAGCGAATTTTCTACCTCACCAAATACGTTAAATGTCCACTTTGCGGGGTCAAATTTGGGGTTGGGTCCATAAGTCAAGACAGGGAACTTGGTCGTCAACGACTGACCGGGTGGCAAGCGCCCCTCTTTTTTCATTTCGTCTTCAAGATTGCGCCGTCCGGTTAAACTATCAAACAAACTCATACCAACAAACTCCTCAAAAAATAACAATCCTAACGTATTTATATTATAAGGGACTTTCTTCAAAACGGTATTCATCAACATCTGCTACGGGCTTATATCCAATTTCCTGATAGATATGATTTGAGGTCGGATTGGCGAGGTCGGTAAATAAAAAGCAGAATTTTTTGCCCATATCCAATATGCGTTGGCTCAGTGTTGCCACACATGCCCCTGCATACCCCTTTTTGCGTTGGTCACGCGGGGTATAGACCGCGCCCACACGCATCCCATTGGGCGTAGACCCCATATATCCCGCCATCGAGACGGGTTGACCAGCTACCATCCATATCCCCAAGCGCCGTTCTTGCGGGTCTGCTTCTAAAAAGCGGTGTATAAGTTTTTGTGAGCGACTGATGTCAGTTATGCCTATGCCTGCATCTTCAACAAATTTGATGTGCCAATTGACCAACAGTTCAAAATCGGTTTCTTCTGCCCACCGAAATTCACCCGCCACCCCTCGCGGAAATATTACCAATTCCAGTTTATAAATGCGCTCTTTGGTGGCTAAACGGAAGGGTTGCCCAGTGGCGGCTTCCCACATTTCGGCAAAAAGCCGTGAAACGAGTTTGCTGGCAATCACGCCCTGTAAAGATGGATAAACATCCCGTAAATCTTCAACGATAGCGGGCAAAATAGCCTCTGGATTTTCGATTTGGGAGAGTAAAACATTATGTGGTGGTGTACGGACAATCACCGCTATCACCTGTCCATTATCTTCTACGCACGCCATATAGGGATGATAGTCTGAATAATCTCCCAATTGAATCCCGCGTGTGATGCCCAATATGAGGTTATGTTGGGCTTCTTGCGCGACCAAAAATGATTTTACTTGGTCATAAAATGTCGTTGGGTTGTCAAAACGGATATAGTTCATCTGAATACCACCAACACGATTAATATCAGCGCAAGTAGGGTGATAACCCCCATAATGCCATAAATAACCAGATTGCTATTATCTTTTTTCGGCTTTGGTGGGCTATACGGATAACCCGCTTGGGGCGGTTGGACGGGCATATTGGGCGGAAAATTATCTGGACGGCGTGATTGCGATTGGACACGCTGGTCAAACCCGTCTGGCTTGCGCGGTTGGGTTTGCGGGCGTTGGTCGGGTATGGGCATATTGGCAGGAAAATTATCTGGACGACGCAACGCGGTTGGCGGTTTGGTCTCGGTGGGTGGGCGGTTATCTATGGCGGCGGGATTGCGTTGTTTGGGGTCTACGATGACCAAGGTCTGCTCATAACCCATGACGGCTTGGCGGAACGCATTGGCAAATTCCGATGCCGATTGATAACGGTCTTGGGCGCGTTTTGCGAGGCATTTGAACAGCACACCATCTAACGTCTGTGGCAGTTTTGGGTTAGCACGGGTGGGTTGTGGCAGTTGTACCGTGAGATGTTGGTCTAGGATAGCGGGTTCATTTCTGCCATCAAACGGATAGTAGCCTGTGGATAAAATATAAGCGACCACCCCAAAGGCATAAATATCGCTTAGGTGGTTGATATTGGGTTCTCCACGCGCTTGTTCTGGCGACATATAGCGCACCGTACCGGGCATTTGTGTACCGGGCATGGTGAGCCGTACCGACTCTAATACCCGTGCGATGCCAAAATCGGTGAGGAACGCTTTCTGATTTTTATCTAGCAAAATATTACCGGGCTTTAAATCGCGGTGGATAATGCCATTGAGATGCGCGTAATCGAGCGCGGATGCGATTTGCATAATCCATTCGGTACTACGCCATAATGGGATTTGCGCGCCGCCTTTTTTGAGCATATCGGCAATGCTCCCGCCTTCAATATAGGGCATCGCCAAAAATACCATGCCATTAACATCGCCAGAATCCACACAACGCACGATATGAGGATGTTCGAGTGTTTTGGTGACTTCTGCCTCACGCTTAAACCGTTCTACGACATCAGCCTCGCGTTGATAATTGCTCTTGAGAATTTTGAGCGCCACCAAAAAATTACGTTGTTGATGTGTTGCACGGTAAACTGTCGCCATGCCACCAATTTGGATTTGTTGCTCAATAAAATATTGCCCAAATAGTGTATTGATTAAAGGGTCGTTGCTCATCAAAATGCCCCTAGTGGTCTATGCCTCATCATAAGATTATATTAGCTCATTTTACCCAGAAATGCCCGTACTTGCTCATGAGTGGGTAATGATGGAATCGCACCGCGCCCTGTTGTGGTCATTGCTCCCACGGCATTAGCAAATGCGAGGATGTCGGCTAAATGCTCCTCATAGCCTGTGCCATGCTCCAAAATGCCGACCAATACCCCCGCCATGAACGAATCACCCGCGCCTGTGGTATCTATGGCAGAAACCGCATACCCTTTTTGATGCACACGCACCCCGTTGCGCGTATAAGCCGTTGCGCCATCTGCCCCGTGTGTGACCAAAATGAGCTTGAGCGTATCATTCCACAGGGGGGTAATATTGTTGCCATTGGTCAAAAAGACCAATTCTTCATCGCTAATTTTGAGGATGTCGGCATAGCCCATGCCCAACAACATCCCCGCTTTGGCGCTTTGGGGCGAATCCCATAAAGCGAGGCGCAAATTGGGGTCATACGAAATCATTGCGCCGTTTTTGCGGGCGAGTATCGCGGCTTGCATTGTGGCAGAACGACTCGGCTCGGTGATGAGGGTGATGCTCCCAAAATGAAATATTTTGGCACTGTTTAATACCTGTATATCAATATCTTGTGGCTGATAGAGCATATCAGCGCTTGGATGCCGATAAAACACAAAACTGCGCTCACCATCATCTGCCAAAGACACAAATGCCAATGCAGTACGGGCAACGGCACTAAAGCGTAACCCATCAATATTGACTCCATCGGCATGGATAATATCTGCCAGATAATGTCCAAATGGGTCATCGCCCACTTGCCCCAAAAAGGCGCTGGGATGTCCTAATCGGCACACCGCCACCGCAACATTGGCAGGAGCGCCACCCGCCGCCTTCTGAAAACCTGCGACATCCCCGACCAACTTGCCCGTTTCTTGTGCCACAAAATCAATTAATAATTCGCCCAAACAGACAACCGTCATGTCACATGCTCCTAACTTTGGTGGATAAAATCGAATGTCCCTGCAATCTGCATCAACAACGGCTCAAATAGGCGCATTTGACCAACGGGTGCGCCCAATAGCATCGAAGCATAGCCTCTGTCTTGTTCATCATAAACCACGATGATGACCACCTCTACCACATGTTCATCGCGGGTGAGTGTGCCGTTGGTGATGAGTCCATCACGCCCATTGATGGTAAAGGCTTCATTGCCTGTGAATTGCGCCCGCATATCCTGATATTTTGTCATTTCGGCACGACTGCGAGCCATCACTGCCGTTAGGTTGCGTTCCCATGAATCTTCGATGGTGTTTTCGTCTAGGGCGGCGATAATGCCTGCCATTTCGCCATGTCGCAACGAAAAAATATTGGCATCCCACGCCCCAAGTGCATTTTGACGATTGGCTAAGACAATCTCGCCAATATTGCCTACTCGCGCTAACCATGAGGCAGGGTATGAAAAGCGCATCACGCGTCCCTGAAAATCGGTGGCGCTAATCATCTCTGATGGGTCTAGGTTGGGTATGACCAGTGGCTCTGGCGGTGGTGCTTCACATGCCACCAATACCAATAAGCATAGCATCATACCCCATCGGTACAGGTATTTGGTCACAAGCAATTTTTGGACGGCAAAATTATCGCCCATAGACCAAATTTGCATCACCAGCTCACGCATTTGGCACAAAGGCGATGGTGCTAGACATGCGTCGCGCACTATTCATGGACGTATTGACCTTACCCGCGCTGGTATAATAGACGACCACGCCAAAGGCATTGCCCAAATCGGATACGACCACGCCGACATCTACCGCGATATTGCTGATAGTCTGTGACCCGATGGCACTCAGACCCGATTTGTCATTTTCTGAGAATGCTTCACGGTTGCTGAGTGGTATCAGCAACGATTCTTGATAGGTGTTGATAACCGCCTCTAGGGTGTCGAGGTTTTCCCCTTTGGGCAAAACAAATACCGCGCCTGCGGTAGATTCGCCCGTCACAGGGGCATTCACCAAATAGGCTTCTAAGCCTTCTTCTGATGTGGAAAAGGCAACTCTGCCAAATTGCACATCTATAAACCATCTCTCGGAATAAGCGACTGTATATGTGCCATAACGGTTATTGGCTTGGGCGACTTTATTCAAATTGACTGGTGGCGAACATGCCCCTAATGTCAACATAAACAGGGTGAATATAATGAGTCGTTTCATCTCGCAAAAATCTCCTTATTTTAGATAGGTTATGCCACAGCGGGCAAAAAGTAAAATGCAAACCCAAGCATAGCATATACACCCAATAACATTGCCCCTTCTAACCAATTGCTCTCTGCATCTTGGGCGATAAATGCCGCAATAATAGATGCGCCGATGAGGGCTATTAGTTCAAACTCATTGAATACCAATAACAATGGATTGCCCATCAAAACGCTGATGAATACCAATACTGGGGCGACAAATAGCGCAATTTGTAGGCTAGACCCCAACGAAATGGCGAGGCTGAGTTCCATTTTATTCTTATATGCCGCCTGCACCGCTACCAAGTGTTCTGCCACATTACCGACCATCGGAATCACAATGATGCCGATGAAAAATTCGGTGAGACCGATTTGCTCTGTGACATGATTCACAGCACCCACCAAAAATTCACTCATGAACACAATGCCAATGGTTGCCGCCGCCAATACACCGAGTGCAAAGCGAATACTCCATTTGGGGGTATGTTGTTCTGCTTCGTCAACAGCCTCCCCATGCACTACCGGTACATGGGGGGAATTTTTGCTCTGCTGAAAGGTAAAAAATACGCTTAATCCATAGAGGATAATCATCACAACGGCAACTGCCTCGCTCAAACCGAGTTCCGCTGCCTGATTATCTTGAATAGCGACATCAAATAGCGATGGAATCACCAGTGCAACGATTGCTAAGATGACTAGTGTCGCATTCATAGAAGCGGTACGGCGGTCAAATATCTGCACCCCATTTTTTAACCCGCCGACCAATAGGCTTAATCCAAGTACCAAGAGCAAATTTCCCAAAATTGACCCCGCGATACTGGCACGTACTAAATCGAGCAAGCCCGCACGGATGGCAAAAACGGTGATGATGAGTTCTGCCGCATTACCGAGTGTGGCATTGAGCAACCCCCCCAATTTTGGACCGGTATAATGTGCAAGTTCTTCGGTTGCTTCACCGATAAATTTGGCAAGGGGTATGATAGCAAGCGCGGCGACCACAAAAATGAGTAATGGGTCGGCATGGGTGAGTTCTGCGATAACCGCAACCGGTAAAAATATCAGTAAGCCATAAATGATGTTTTTGACCATGTGTGATGACTGTCCTCTATGTGATATATGATGTAAACAGAAAGTTATTATAACGTCAAGTATGGATAATGATGTTCATAATTATCCCACCCCAAAATTGGAGCGGGGCAAAAACCTGTCCTAAAAATGGTTTTTACCCCTTTCTCCACGCAATGGGGATTATCAGACTGGTTGGTTCACTGTCTGCTGTATCTCAGAATTTTGCCCATTGATATGCAATCAGTCCATTTAATTTCACATCAGATATAAGGTTTATTAGCTATCCACATCTCACGTTATTATAGGGCGATAATGTTTGAGTGCAAGTATTTATACGCAGACATCAATATGCCATCATCAATTTTTCGAGGCGGGGAATATAGGTTTCATCCGTCATCGGGTCATAATTTGGTCGTAGGTATGTGTTGATAAAATAAGTTGCCACATCGGGTTTGATGCTTTTGGTACTATGGGCAATTTCGCGTTGGGCTTCTGCCAATAACATCACGGCTTGCGCGATTTGTGCCAATAGGTGAATCAATCTTCGTGCATGGGCATTTTGATATTCTGCCTCTGATGCACTTATTTTGCCCAACATGCCTACAAAACGGTCAATTGCCAATTCTACCGCATCCACATCTGCCTTAAAACGAGTATCGCGTACAGTCGCTAGATGTGTGTGCAAATAATTGAGAAATGGCTCATGCAGGTTATAGCGCCCAAAATCGCGCAAGACCTGTAGACACAACACATTATGCGTGCCTTCCCAACTTTCTAGCACCACCATATCCCGATAGAGGCGGGGTAATATGCTAAACGATTCAATTGCGCCATTACCACCAAATATCTCGATAGCGCGGTGAATAGACGCGCTTCCCTGCACACTGGTGATGTATTTATTGATGTTGACAAATACCCGATACACCGCCTCAGCGGTCTCATCACCAAAACTGGTTTCGATGGTATCGAGCAACGATGCTATCGCAAAACTTGATGCCACAGACGCATGACTCTCTGCCAAAATATCCACAACGGCTTCTTGGACAAGGGGATAATTGGCAATTGGCTCACCAAAAGCGGTGCGCTCACAAGCATAACTGGCGGCTTCGATATATGCCCTGCGGATGAACCCCGCACACGCCACCGCATTCATCAGACGGGATGTGTTGAGGACTTGCTCCACAGCAATTTTAAAGCCACTGTCCACTGCCCCTACAGGATAGGCGATGGCATCTATAAAATCTACCTCTGCACTCGCCAAAATGCGTGTCCCAAGTTTGTCTTTGAGCCTCCGTAGATAAAACCCGTTGGTTGTGTTGTCATCCAATGTGCGCGGTATGAGGAATAATCCCAGTCCCTTTGTGCCAGCAGGCGCACCAACGGGACGCGCCATTACCAAAAATTGGTCGGCGTTGATATTGGAGCAAAACCATTTTTCGCCCGATATACGCCATGTGCCGTCCTCGTGTTTGTGTGCTTGAACAGCATTTGCACCCACATCACTGCCACCTTGCACTTCGGTGAGAAATTGTGCGCCATGTTGCATGGTGTCGTAATTGGGATCGAGTAGGGGGGTGAGGAATTTTTCTTGTAGGTCATCATCGCCTGCCGTTTGTAGGGCGCGGATGAGTCCACTGGTGCAAGCCAATCCACAAGAATGACCATCGGCGGTGTGATTGAGCAGATAAAACAGCGCCATCTGATGCACCGCGTTCCCCGCACGGGCTTGCATTGCCATGATGCCACTTTTCCAGATGAGCCTACCCACAAGGTCATGATTGGGGTGAAATTCGATGCTTTCTACCCGTTCTCCAATGCCATTATAGCGATAGAGGCGGGGATGATTGCCAATGCGGTCTTCAATTTTGACGGCAGGGTCTATGAGGGTGGCACATTCTCCACCAAAACGCGATAACATATATTCGATTTGGTTATATTCTGCATCACCGAGATGATAACGCAGAACCGTTTGCAAATTTTTGTCGGCGGTAAAAAAGTTGGTGGGCTTGCCATTTTCCCATGCAGATAAGCTGGCACGTCCTTTGTCGGTATTATTATTTGCGGTCATGTAAAAATCTCCTTGCTATTTTGCCCTCTATGATAATCATACACAGGCAGAATGGCAAATTAGGTTATGACCGTTGAATATCATCGCATATATTTTCTGATGGGATAACCTCATCGTAAACCTATTTTTTAGGGGATTTTAGAATGAGATTGAGCCACAAAAATGCTACTTGGTCTAGGTAATGCGCCATATCTGTTCGCCCATGAGCAACCGTTTGAGAATATCTGGAAAATTGCGCTGGTCAACTGGTTTTGCCAATGCACCATCAAATCCTTTGGTGCGGAGGAGTGTCACTTCTTCATTCATCACACTGGCTGTCAAGGCAATGACGGGCAATTTGGCATAATCGGGATGTGCGCGGATAATTTCTAACATGCCAAACCCGTCCATTGGCTCCATGTGAATATCTAAAAAGATAATATCGGGTTTCTGTGGCAACGCTGTCAGATTTTGGGCAAAGTCGGTGCTATCTTCAAAAATATACACATGCTCAAATTTGAGCCGTCGGGTGAGCAGTAAATTCATCACCTCACGGCTCATGGTATCGTCTTCAACATATAAAATCACTGGGTTAGTATCGTCTGTCATCAGTCCCCCTCAATTTTTAGGCATAGTTAAGATGAGATGTTCTGGTTTGATGGGCAATTCTACCCAAAATGTAGACCCTTCTCCAACGGTGCTTTCTAGCCTCAGATTGCCTCCATGTGCTTCTGCCAAGCGCCGTGAGATGGGCAATCCCAAGCCTGTCCCGCGTCCTTGTTTTAAGCCCACACGGGTTTGCCCGAATGTCTGAAAAATTTTCTCAAAATCGTCTGTGGCAATTCCCATCCCTGTATCTTGAACATATAGTTGAATATGGTCATCTTGTTGTTTTGCGCCGATGGTAATCGTGCCTTTTTCGGTGAATTTGCACGCATTCGACACCAGATTGAGCAAAATTTGGCTAATCCGTTGCCTATCGCCTGTCATGAGGGGTAAATCTGGCTCAATTTCGTTGACGATGCTCACAGGACGGTCTTTTATCAGGCTTTTGGCGGTTGCTATGGTCATCTGTAGCTCGGTGTTGATATTGACATTATCCTCAACAAATAACTCCAGCGCCCCCGCCTCAATTTTGGATATATCCAGCACATCATTGATGAGTCCTAGTAGATGCTCGCCACTGGTGACGACTTTGTTGAGCGTTTCTTCTTGCTCCTCATTCACATCACCCAAAACCCCTGTAGAGACAAATTGCGTAAAATTGAGGATGGCATTGAGCGGTGTGCGGAGTTCATGCGACATCGCCGCCAAAAATTGTGATTTGACCACATTGGCGCGTTCTGCCTCCTCTTTGGCTTTTTCGAGTTCGGCGGTGCGCTCACGGACTTTTTCTTCTAACCCTTCATTAGTGATTTGCAAAATCTCGGTGGCACGTTTGCGCTCAGAAATTTCTGCCTCCAATTTTTGTTGCTCCAAGCGCGATTTACTGGTCTGTGAGGCGAACCGATTGAGTCCAAAAAGTGCCGCAAGGGTAAATGCCCATACCCCACCGATGACACCCAATAAGGTACTATTCAAATCGCGCACACTGGCAAAAAGCAATTCCTCATCGGTGGTCAGATGCACAGACCATCCTGTAAGCGACACAGGTGCAACCGCAGACACCGTTTTTTCTGCTTGCGATGCCCCCAAATAGGCAGTTAAATCGGATTCCGTCAGGTCTAAGATGCTGGTGGGCGATAGTCCATTTTGGCGGGCAAAATTGAGTATCGCATCTTCTGCGGGATGCACAAAAATCGCGCCATCGGCAGTCGTCACATACACCACTTCATTGGTGTTGGTGTTGGCATCCACAATCAGTTGGCGGAGCAATGGCAACACCATATCTACTGTAATCACCCCGCTAAAGGTGTTATCGGTGTCATAAAAAGCGCGTGAGGCGCTCATATACACCAGACCTGTATCAAAATAAGGTGGGGTAAAAACCACTGCGCCACCGCTATCTTTGCCTGTTACATACCATGCTTGGGTATGAAAATCGTATTCGGGTGTCATCCACTCGTATGTGAGAATGGCTTGTGGGGTATCTTGATGCACATACGGTCCATAATACACTGTCTGATTATCAAACAAATTTGGCTCATACCATGCGCCCACCCCATAAATAATTTCGCTGGGGGCAGATGCCAACACCTGCATGAGTAACGATTCTACACGCTCACGGTCATCTCTGAGGGGGGCGACCAATGTGGCAGTGGTATTGGCGAGTTGTTGTGCGTTTATCAGATAACTCCCCAAACGGTCAGAAATGGCTTGTGCGCGGGCTTGTTGGTCTTGTTCGGCAGTGGCTATGAGGGTTTCGGTACGAAGATTGCTAAAAACAATCAATCCCCCTGTGATGAGCAATGTCACGACCACCAAGACGACCATCACGACAGCGATAAAAGACAGTTGAGACGGTTGCTTGAGTTGGGGTGAGGTGGTTTGCATGGATGTATCTCCTAATTGATATGGGTGATGGGCAACCGAATAACAAATTGTGTGCCATGCTGTGGCACACTCTCGATGATAATTTCGCCCTGATGATGTTCAACAACCTTGCGGACAATAGACAATCCCAGCCCTACCCCGCCAATAGCACGGGCTTGGTCTGCCCGAAAAAATCGGTCAAAGATATATGGCATGTCTTTTAGAGATATGCCATAGCCATTATCTTGGATAACGATAACAACCATATCAGCATCTTGATAAGTCCGTAGGGTAATTTCGCCTCGTTGCTGTGTATATTGCACCGCGTTCATCACCAATTCGCGCAAAGCACGATGGATTTCGTGAATGTCCCCCCATAGTTGGGGCAAGTTATCATCTAATTCGGTAAGGACGGTATGCTGTTTTTCTGTGATATGTGTGCTAAGACTCTGTATTGCTTCTATCACCAGCAGATTTAAGTCAAAAGGCTTAAATACTGCCAATAATCCGCTATCCAGACGCGACATCGTGAGCAGAGCATCTACTAATTTATCGAGATGTTTCACTTGGTCGCGCAGGGTATTGAGTTGTTGTTGGCGCTTAATAGGGTCGTCTACGCGCCCCAATAAATAAATGCTGGTGTTGATGGTCGAGAGGGGCGTGCGAAAGTCGTGGCTCACATCGCGCACAAAATCGGTGAGGACTTTGACCCGTTCTTTTTCGGCATCCAACGCCACCAGTTGCTCATGCGCCCGCAATCGCTCGGTGACATCTATCACCGCCCCCAAGAGTGCGGGCTTATTTTTATACTCAATGCTCGCAAATATCACATCTAATGAGCGCAATTGCCCCTCAATATCATATGCCCTTATTTCGATGCGCGATTGATAATTTTCTTGTTGATTAAATGTACGAAACACATTTTTGAGAGATTCGGTTGATTCGGGGTGAATCAGCGACCAAAAATCTTTGCGTATAATTTCTGGCAAATTATGTCCACCAAGTGTTCGCCCTGTGGGGTTCAGATACACCACACGCCGATTTTGATAGATAAATACTGTGATAGGGAGTGTCTCTAATAATTGGCTAAAGCGTGATTCATCGGCAGAAAAAGCAATCTGCTCCTCTTTTTCATCACAGAGGGTCTCTAAATAAGCCACTCGTGTTTTGAGTTGCTCAATTTCTTGTAATAATGCCTGTATGGTGCGTTTATTGCTCATGGCTCATTCTTCTTTGATGTTATGATATGATGGGCAGTGAAAATGTGAATTTACTCCCCTTATTTAATTCACTTTCCACCCAAATTTTGCCGTGATGTTGCTCAATAATGGCTTTCACAATCGAAAGCCCCAGACCAGTCCCCTCAATCGTGCGGTATTCGCTTCTAGTTACCCGAAAAAATTTGTCAAAAAGTTGGGGGATGGCATCGGGAGGAATTCCAAACCCATTATCCTCAACAGATAAAACGACAAACTTAGCGTCTTGTTGCACCGTTACCGTAACATGCCCACCATCTGGTGTATATTTAATCGCATTCGATACCAGATTACTCAAGACTTGCCCCAAGCGCATCATATCACCATTTACCAATATTTCTGTTGTGGGGATGTTAAATTTTAATGTCTGATGTTTGGCTTGTGCAGTCACCTTAAATTCGGGTATCATATCCATACATAATTGTGTGAGGGACATGGGGAATATTTGTAACCCGCCACCATCTTCCAGTTGGCTCAATTCGAGTAGGTTGGTCACAAGGGTATACATGCGCTCGGCGCTATTATAGATGGCTTTTGACATATTGCTCACATCGTCTACCGATGTAGCATAACCACCGTCCATCAACAACGACGCATACCCCATAATCACATGCAACGGGTTTTTGAGGTCATGCGATACAGTGCGGAGCAATTGGTCTTTGATTTCGTTCAGTTGCAAAATGGCTTTGCGTTGACCAGATAAAACGATTTGTGTATCTACACGGGCAAGCACTTCTTCTATCTTAAACGGTTTGGTGATGTAATCTACCCCACCGACATGAAACGCTCGCACTTTGTCTTCTGTTTCATCGTGGGCGCTGATAAATACAACTGGAATATCGCGGGTGCGTTCATCGGCTTTAAGTCGCTCGCACACCTGATACCCATTGATACCGGGCATACTAATATCTAGCAAAATGAGGTCTGGGTGACGTTCTGCAACGGCAAGTAGGGCTTCTTCACCACTAGCGACCAATTTGTTTTGATATTTTTTTCGCGCCAAAATTCGCGCCATGACTTCTCGGTTGGTTTGGGTGTCATCTACCACTAAGATATAGACATCAGTGTTTTGCGCTTCTACCATCTTTCTTTCCTCATTTAGCACCCACTCTTAAATTGTGACACACTTTCTTGTTTTATGCACACATTTTTAATCCCATTTGGTGTCAAAAAACGGATATTCAGAGGTTTTTAGAATTTCATGCAAGGTGTTTTCATGCCAACCCACATAAACAAGTCTGATAGATGCATCAGACAACAGGGTTATCACCGCACCACCTGCATATAATTGCAAATCACCCACCAATGCACCACCGCCCATTGCCCATGAGCGTAATTCGCCGTTTATGCCAACAATCTGTATGGCGGTGTTTTGTTCGATAAACAGAAAATCGTCACTCTGGGGGATAAAAAAGAACGGCACAGGCTCACCAAGGGCTATTATATGGTTTATTTCGCCCACATGCGAGGCAATTGCCAATGCGAGTCCCTCGCGTGAAGCGGTCATATACACCATAGATGCGCCATCGGCAGACCAAACAGGCGCGGGATATAACTGGGTGTTGATTTCTCCCAAAGCGGTGCTTATGCCATCGGTATTAATTTCTAAAAGCTGTGTTTGGGGCAACATATCCCCCACAATATACAGGGCATTCGGTTCTGCGATGGCAAGACGGGCAGACTTATCGGTTAGCCACTGCACAGGCGGATAATAGCCACCATGTGACCCACTCGAAATAGCAGGAAACCGCACCACATCTACGGGATTTATATCCTCAAAAAGCGATAACAGGCTAATACGTCCTTCAGATTCGCCATATAACCCCGCAAAACTCATTGCCAGCCATTCCCGATTGGGGTTGATGGTCATGGTGAATGGTTCACCCATATCCCATTCGGTTATTTCACCTGTTTCAAGATTCACCCGATATAAATGGGTGCTAGGGTATAATTCCAACATACCCTCTGTATGAGGCAGATAACTGTTTATCCACAGCACGCTTTCCGATTGCCATATCACCTGACGCGGATATGCCATGCTAAAATCACGCAAATTATCGCCCGTGATAGACAGCACCGACAGGCGTTGTGGATAGGGATAATCGCCCCGCACCAATGCGACTAAATTTCCACTGGGGGATAAATAGGGAAAAATGAGGTCGCCAACAGGAAAAATTTGTGTCTCGCCATTGTGCCACACCCATAAATCGCCATCTTGGGCGATAACCACCAATGGCGTTGATTCATTGGCAACATTGGCAGAAATCACAAACGCGAATATCATCAATAAAAATAGCTTTTTCATCAGCGCCCCTACGAATTTTTTATAAAGTCATTAAAATGATAGCGTGTCTTTTGTTAAATTGTGAAAAAGAAATCATAACCTATGCGTTTTATAACCGAAACCGAAGCAATTACTTACGTATTTGAATCGCTTGCCCATACAAATTGGCGCGGACGCGGACTCGATGAGCATACCCGCGATATTTCTCCCTCACGAAAATTGCTCATGGAAACGGGTCTGCTCGACTCGCGCCGAGAATATGCCGTCGTCACTGGGAGCAAAGGTAAGGGGTCTGTAACCGCGATTACCGCCAAATTATTGCAGTCATTGGGGCATACTGTGGGCATGGTTACAAGCCCACATCTGACCACCTATCGGCAACGGTTTCGTGTGAATGGACGCATGATTAGCGAAGAAGATTTAGTCCGTATCATTAGTGAACTGTCTCCCCACATAGATGCGGTGAATGCCACATTGGATGAAGGGCGTTATTTAAGTCCGCAAGGCATATTTTTGGCGGTGGCGCTCAAATGGTTTGATGAACAAGATGTGACGGTTGCCATGATAGAAGTGGGGCGTGGCGGGCGCTATGACGATAATTCGTTGGTGAATAACCGTCTATCGTTATTTACGCCTATCATCATGGAACACGCCCGTTATTTGGGCAATAGTTTGGAGCGTATTGCATGGCATAAGGCGGGGATTATCAAACCCCATAGCATTGCTTATAGCTTGCCACAAGCCCCTGCGGTAATGGATGTATTGCGCCGTGAAGCCGATGCGGTGGATGCACGGTTTGAATGGCTGGCAACTAGCGATATGGGGGTCTATTTGGGGCATGATAGGGGCGAAAAAACGGGCATGATGGTCGAAATGGGGCGCTATGGCACTGTGACTATTCCGATGTTGGGGCGGTATGAAATCGAAAATGCGTCTTTGGCGGTATGGGCGGCGGGTAATCTTCATGGACGACTCAAGACCGATATTAAGCACGGCTCACCAGAGTATGTAGAGAAAATTCGATATGGTTTAGAAAATGTTTTTTGGCCTGGGCGGTGTCACAAATTACAAGATGCGCCTGCCGTTTATATAGATGGGGCAATCAATCCCTTGTCTGCCAAATCTTTTATAGATAGTGTGCGTGACTTTCTCACACACCCCGTTGTGGCGGTATTGGCTGTCCCCACCGACCGCGATTTAGACGGTTTATGCAAGATATTCGCCCAAATTAGCGATACGATTATCCTCACCCAAACCGAACGCAATATCGCTATACCATTTCCTGCGCCTGATATTGCATTGGGTGTGGTGAGGCAATATCATGACCATACATATTTTGCGCCAACTATCGCCCAAGCTATAGACCTCGCAAAAATACACGCCACAAAAGATGGTACGGTGTTGATGTCGGTGGCACAACCCGCCATTGGCGATGCCATGCACTATTATGACCTCCACTTTGACGTAATTTGATGATTAAAGGGGGATTTTTATGAATAAATCGGGTGTTTGGGCAGATACGCCTCAACGGTTACTCACAATGGCGGTTGGGTTGCCAATTATACTTGGCATCGTCTTTGTGGGTACGCCCTTGTCTACTATTGCCGTAATCATTGTTTCTAGTATTGCCGTTTATGAACTCTATCATATCTCGCATTTGGGTCGCAAATGGTTGTGGCTATTTCTCACTGGGGCGGTTATTTATATTATCTTTCCCATGACCCTATTGGTGCTTATCCGCAATAGTGACAAGGGGTTATCGTGGACATTGCTCCTGCTCATCACCAATTGGACAACCGATAGCATGGCGTTGGTGGGTGGGAGGATGTTTGGCAAGCGCAAACTAGCCCCGCGCATCTCCTCTGGCAAAACATGGGAAGGCGCAGAAGTGGGATTTATATCGGGGTGTTGTGCGGGATGGCTCATTGGGGTTATTGCCATATTGCCCACTATAATTGTTCTCATCGCCCCGCCAGTGGTGGCTATTATGACTATTTTGGGCGATTTGCTCGAATCGCGCATTAAACGGGGTTTTAAGGTCAAAGATGCCAGCCATCTACTGCCCGGTCATGGCGGATTTTTAGACCGTTTAGATGGATTATTGTTGGCATTGCCCGTCTTTTTTGTCATTATTTCGCTATAAATGTAAAAAAACAGACGGCATGTGCGCCGTCTGTTTTTTTATACTATTCTGGGATAAAAATTTCATCCCCAGTCGTTCCATTGCGGACGCATCTATCATCCGAAATCTTATACCCGTCTAATTGTTGGCATATCTGTTCAAAACTGGGGATACTGCGCCGAACAGGGACAAGTGCGGTGGAACATGCCTTATAGGGCTGTCCAGTGGCATCCCGCGCCCATGCTTCGACTTGCCAATCGAGATTATTGGAACGCCCCACCTGATAGAGTGTGCCAATGCCCGCATCCACAAAGACTGATTGTGCCGTGCCACCGACTTGGCTGATGAATACCGACCCTGGTCGTCCGTCTGTCCGCACGAGGGTGAAATAATAAAAATCTGCGCCCACCACAGGCGACCACCGAAATTCTTGCGTCCCCCAAATAATTTGCCCTGTTGGTGATAGCGCAGAGAATCCACCACAGTTTACACCACCTGTTCGGGCAGGCGTGGATGTTGCTACCACAACTGTCGTTGGGCGGGGTTCTGGTGTGGCAGTGGGGCGTAATGCTTCTTCAATAGCGGCACGGGTCGGAATCTTAATGGCATAATGCAAAAGTCCCTCTGGTAATTGTTCCAAAACGCCAAATTCTGCGAGTCGCTCCTCAGAGACAATGCCACCCGCTTGCCAATCATCTTGTGGGATAATTTGCCCATCTTCCCCTTCACACGCGGTAAATGTGGCAAAATGCCCCAATGGAATATTTAATCCACCACCATTCGCTTCTATATTACCATCTAGCACAATGGCTTCTGTTAGCACACAATTATCATCCAAATCATCATCGGGGGATGTCTCGCCAAGTTGGGTGGTCAAGACAATCGTTGAGCCAATTCGCACCGTTGCGCCATTGATGGTCACATTCACCGAAAGTCGTTCTGGGCTTTGGATGACGATGGCATCTGGGGCTTGCCTGCATGTTGGATTGCCTGTGCCTGTGGTGAAATAAAAGGCTTGCATGGGCGATAACACGGCATCTTCATCGGCAACCACGGGGAGCGTATTAAATAATGCGGAATCGGTGGGTTGCACAAGGATGGCACTCACCCAGCCATCGGTATCGCCAAAGGTAACGCGTACCCATTCGCCATCTTCACTGACACCGGTGGCAACTTGGGTGCTGTTATTTGCCACCGCCCCCAGCGCGTTAAAATTGCGTCCTGCGCCACTGCGGACATTCACGCGGTCTGCGCCAGTGGCAACAATGGTGATATTAGCGGGGATGATAGGTGCTGGTGCATCTGTGGAACGGTTTTCGATTTGTGTCTCGCCCATCAGAAAAAATAACACTGCCTGACCGGGTATGGTATCTGGGATATTGGCTTGCACATTCATCAGCGCCAACCCCCAAATAGATTCATCGGCATTGAGCGCCGCCGTGCTAATGCTGATAACATCGGCAAGCGGGGCAACATCGGCGGGTTCAGAAAAGGCTTGTGCCGTATCTTCGGCAGAAAACGATGCCACCACCTGATTATGCCCATAGCACGCCGAATTACGCCCCAAATCAGCACAATTTTCGCCTGCGAGGTTAATCGCATCGGTGATGATGGGGGGACAAATATCATCTGTGTCATCTTGGGCGACTAGGGTGGTACTTATGCCACTGAACAAGGCAATCATTATCAAATAGCGCCATAAATGCTTCATAAGCAGTAAATCCTCTCTGGATAAGGGTCATCATCGTATCTTAATTATATGCGAATTTTTCCTGTTTTTGGTCATGGACATGGGAGTAATGGGTTTGGTGTGAGCGCCATTTGCTCACCCGATGAGGTGAATGCAAATCCCAGATATGCCCCACCTGTCATATTGGGAAAACTGATGGTACCGCTTTGTCCACGCCCATTTTGTTCTTCATATTGCGCTGTGATGGGGTTATAAAATTTGACATTAATGGTATCGTCTGGCAACACACCGCTATAAGTCACGACCACCGTATTCGGCGATACACATGCCCATGTGACGGTAAAATAACGCACCCCACCCCGTTGCATCGTCCTATCGCCACCATCACAGACGACTACGCCATCCCGCAGGGCTTGTATACGCCATGCAAAATCGAATCCACCGCCTACCGTGCTTTGGTCAACAAATCCAATCAATGAGGTGAGTGGTGCAGGGGCATCAAATGCCACACTACGATTTTCTGTGAGATTGGTGACAATCACCCGATAGCTGGTGGCACCATTGACGGGTGTCCATTGGAAGGTATTATCGCCCAGCATCATGCCTTGCAAGGGGCTGGTGGGTGCAAAAGTGCTACAATCCACACCACCTACAACAACGGGTTCTGTAATAGTAACTGGCGGTTGTGTATCATCATTAATTCCCACAAATCCGCTATTGGGGTTGGGGATAATCAGGCGTTGCCCCACAAAGATACTACGCGGGTCGGCTAAGTTATTGCGGGTGACTATGGCTGGCATACTGGCATTGTATTGGCGGGCAATGTTAAAGAGGGTATCCCCACGCACAACCACATGGATAAGCTCGCCAGCTTCATTTGTTTCTGGGATAGTTTCGGTTTCTGGGCGGATGTCTAATGCTTCTGGGTCAATATCTAAGGCACGATTGGCAATTTCACCATAGGCTTGTTCTTCTGGTGTGGCAGGACGGCTCTCTTGCCAATAGACAATACTGCCAAAATCATCGGTTTGGGCGATGAGTGTTTGCCCTGCTTCGATATATTCTCCCGTCACCGTCTCTAAATGTCCTTCTTGTACGGTAAAAGACAATTCGTTGGGCGCAGAATTGCGGAGGGTGATGGTGCTACCAATGCGAATATCCACGCCATTGACCGAGAGGTCTACGGTGAGATTTTCTGGACTCTTAATCGTGATGGTATTCGGTGCTTCTGCACAGCCAATCGTCCCCACCCCTGTGGTGAAATAAAAGGCTTGCATGGGTGATTGAATGGGCGATGTGATGGCTGGCAAATTGTTTAGCCCACTGGGTGAATTGGTTGCATCACGGCGAATCCATGCGGGAAAATCATCCACAACCACGCGCAACCATGTGCCATCGGCATTGAGCGCATCGGCTAAAAGGGCTGTGCCAACGCGCACACGGGCAATTGTGTTGCTGGTATCGCTAGGCGATGTACGGGCATCGGTAGCAGATTCTAGTCGCACATCCACGGGCTGGGCAATGGGGGCAATATCCAACGCATCCACGCGATTTTCGATGGTCGAGTCGCCCAATAGCAATACTGTCACCGCCTGACCGGGTAGGGTGTTGGGCAAATTGGCTTGCATATTCATCAGCGCAATGCCCCAACGGTCACTATCCACATCCAACGGGGTGGTTTGCAAACTGATTAAATCCAGCAGACCTGCTCTATCGGCGGGGCGGGTGAAATAATCACTAGGGACAACCTGCGAAAAAACGGCGCTAACGGCATTATAGCCATAACAGGCGCTATTGCGCTCTAGGCTATCACAATTGTCTTGTAGGGCGATAATCGCTCGCTCAACCAAATCGGTACATTCGGGGGTCGTCTGTGCCACACTATGCCATGTGACCGCAAATAGACAAAAGAGGATGAAAAAGGGGCGTATTTTAGTGTGCATCGCAAATAACCTCATGGGCAACTATAACAAACTGTTACTTTATTGTATGCGAAAAAAAGGCATCGTGGGGAAATCGGTGGGGTAAATCAAAAAAAGCCAACCGATTGGTTGACTTTTTTTGAAATCTCGTTTGCCACAAGCCGGGCTCGAACCGGCGACCCATGCATTTTCAGTGCATTGCTCTACCAACTGAGCTATCGTGGCGTAACTGAGCATGTGGGAGAGTATATGTGGACAAGGGGGCTTTGTCAAGATGAGGAATCGCCCCCTTGCAAACATAATTATTGTTCTTTTGACCACCGATGCACAGCATTACGTGCCTCTGGTGTATCTAGCGTGGCTAAGGCACGAAAAGCCGCAATGCGTACTGTTGCATTTTTGTCGTTGAGCGCATGGGTTAGCTCAGAGACTTTGCCCTCTGCACCCAAACGCCCTAATGCTTCTGCCGCAAATCGGCGCACGCCATCGTCCACATCGAGCAAAGCGGCAGACAATCCGCGTACAACCGCGATATGGGCATCGGTATCGGTTTTCACTTCAATTTTGCCCAATGCTTTGGCAGAGGCACGGCGCACAGCACTTTTTTCGTCACGCAATGCCTCTGACAGCCCCTCAATCACCAACATTGACCCATTGGCAATGAGCGCGGCGGTGATGGCGGCGCGTGTCCACATATCATCCCAACGCAATGCGTCTAGCAGGGCAGGCACAGCATCGTCATGGGGCAATTGGGTGAGTGCCTTCACAATCAGATAACGGGTACCAGGGTCGGCGTTGGGCAACCAACTGACCAAAAACGGCACGGCGGGCAAATGTTTTGCCTCTGCTATCACTGGCAAGGCATTGAGACGATCATCAATATCTCCCAATTCCAACATCATCATCGCCTGTTGGAGGCGTTCTTGTGGGTTTGTCACAGATTCACATCCTTTTTATAGAAAAATATCAACGGAAATAGGGATGAATAATGGGCTTTTTGGCAACTCATGGAGCGCATCATATCCCCCCCATGATGGTATGACCTATTCAGCGACTTGTTGTTGTTTGGCGGCTTTGCGAGCGAGGGCGGCGGCTTTGCGGGCGGCTTTTTCTTCATCGCTCCCCAATACACTCGCACTCACTTGAGGGGTGTCGGTGGGGGTGTCGGTGGCGGTTTCTGTTGCCAATTGTGCTTGGGTTTGCATGGCTTCCAATTTTTTCATCGCGGCGATATTTTGCGCCTGCAAAATTTGTACCGAGCGCGATGATTCTGGGCTACGCACATCCATGTGGGGGTCGTGCTTTAAGCCATAAAACATCACCGAGCCTATCACCACGATGGTGATACCGATAATGGTTATCATCACAACAATTCCTAAATCCATATTTATCCTCACAGTGTTAGATGCGTCATAATAGGCAAATTATACCCCATAGCAGTCGCAAAATTCAAATTTCTTACGTTATGCTGATGGTTTGCTGGCGATTAGCACCACCCATTCCCCTTTTTGCACCGCTTTTCCTGCCTGATTTGCAATGCGTACCTCAAATATGACCAAACCGCCACCCAGACGCGCCGCCTCTTTTGTCTCTTTGACGGTAATATCCACATGAATCGTATCACCAATATAGACGGGTTCACTAAATTTCATCTCGATAGCGCGAAATGCCAAGACGGTTTGCTCCAAAAATCCCAGTTGATAGGCTTGCCCAACAGCATAACTGAGTGTTAGCATACCGTGTGCGATACGCTTGCCTAGCATGTGCCCTTGCATATATTCCGCATCAAAGTGCATAGGGTTAAAATCGCCTGTGAGCGACCCAAATTGCACAATATCGGTCTCGGTAATGGTGCGCCCGCGTGTGGTCATACGCTCGCCAACGGTGTATTCTTCAAAAAATTTGCCTATTGATTTGCTCATAAAATTTCTCCGTTACAAACTTGTGATAAATGTCACTATCGCACTATTTTACCTGGGACTATTCTAATTATATAGAGTAACGCTAAAAGTCATATCCCCCTCCAAGATAAGTGACGTACTCTTTTAGAACTACTTTTTTTTAAGTTTGGGGCTTCTTATAAATGCGAAGCCCTTTTTCTTTGTATCATGATTGCTGGTTGTTTGACCTCATCCCCCCGCCACCCTTCTCCACATTTTCACTTTACGACATATATAATAAAGGGTTGAAAAGTGCGATATATCGGGTCAAACCTATCATGTGCTTGTCCTTCAACGGGCGGAGAACCACCCGTCTGACCCTCTGAAACCCTGTGAACGGGGTTGTTTTACCAATTTTTATCACAAAAAATGTGTATAGCGTAGGGGCGAGGCATATCTTTTTATCGTTTTTTAAGGTGGGCTTGCCATGGCAAGCCCCTACATTATGCCCATCTCCTCCTCAAAATCGGCAGGTCAATCCCATTTATGGGGTTTTGGTCAATCAGGCACCTGCCGTAGCCTAGAAATGAGATTATACTTTTAGGACAACCCTTTTGTCGTGTTTTGTATCTCCATCATCCTGCTTATTCCCCTACGCTATGCCATCACCACTAGATTTTTGGTTGTTTCACTCTATAAAATGTCATCATGAATGAAATTTGATGAGGATATTATCGTGAAAATAAACCTTCTGCGCCATTTTACCACCCTACTGATGTGCTTATTACTCGGATTTACATTTTCGGTCATGCCCACATGGGCGCAATCTGCCCCACAAGAGGTAGTAACGGCATTTTTGGACGCATGGAACGCCAAAGATTATGAGCGCATGTATGGTTATGTCACCGTGAATAACATCAACGGGGTTGATGAATATCCGCTACAGGTGTTTACCAATCGGTATCAGACAGTGGGTGAATCGTTATCATTACTCGAAATCCGTTATACCCTCTCAGAGACCGTCTTGCAGGGTGCAACGGCGATGGTGGTCTATGATGTGATATTTGTATCGAACACATTTGGCGAAATTGCCGATAATGGGCGCAGAATCCGCCTGATTAACACCCCTAATGGCTGGAAAATCGCGTGGTCTACGATGGATATTTTCGATGCGCTCATCAGTGGCGCACAAATCCGTGTGGAATCGCGCCCAAGCCCGCGTGCCATTATTTATGACCGCAACGGGGTGCGTTTGGCATATAACGGCACAACCACAGGGTTTTATTCTACCAGGCGGCGGATGTCTGGTGAACCACAGTGTATCGATTTGCTGGCACGGCTGATGCGTGTGCCACCGCGCCTTATCGAAAATCAGTTTCGCCCCTATGTTAGCGAAACAGAATTCTTTTTGGGCGAATTGAATACTGATGATTTTAATACTAATTTTTCGGCTCTATCGAGTGTATGTGGGGTATCACGGGGGTTTGAGAGTCGGTCACATCGGATTTATGAAGGCAATAGCATGGGGACGCATACAGTGGGGTATGTGGGACCAATACCCGCCGAGCGCATTTCTGAATATACCGCATTGGGGTATGGTGAGGGTGATATTATTGGGTTATATGGCATCGAAGCCGCCTATCAAGAGCAACTTGGTGGCAAGCCTGCCAGTGTATTGCGGATTGTAGATGCAAGCGGGACAGTTTTACGGGAATTGGCGGGTAGTGTTGGCACATCACCTGTCCCCGTCACACTCACATTGGATAGCCGTCTGCAACGTATCACCGCCACCGCGCTCAACGAAGCCTTTGTCACCGCCACACCCAATTGGGCAAGTGTGTCTACAGGGGGTGCTGTGGTCGTGTTGGATGTCCCCACGGGTGAAATTTTAGCATTAGCCAGCTATCCATTTATCCAGCCCAATTTATTTCACCCAGATTCCATCACAGAAGATAGAGGCAATGCGTTAGTAGCAATGCTCAATACGGGTGAGCCACTCCGCAACCGTGCCGCAAGCGAACAAGCCTCACCGGGGTCGGTGTTCAAAATTATCACCCTCGCGGCGGCGTTGAATGAAGGGTTAACAGTCACCACAGAGCAATTTAACTGTGAACTCTATTGGGATGGGTCACAATATGGCGATACCCGCTCTCCACGACCCGATTGGCGTGTGACCGATGAATATCCACCTGCGGGGATTATCAACCCATCAGAGGCACTCATGACCTCATGCAATCCGTTCTTTTGGGAATATGGCGCACGACTCTTTTTGGAAAGAAATCCCAATATGATTGCCGAATATGGTCGGCGCATGGGCTTAACCCGCACGTATGGCTTGAGTGCGATATTCAGAGAAGCACCGGGTGTTATTCCCATCCCAGGGAGTGTAGATGCGGCGGTTTCTGAGGCGGTTGGTCAGGGGGATGTGACACTGCCCCCGTTGCAAATGGCGGTGGTTACATCATCTATTGCCAATGGTGGCACGGTTTATAGTCCCGCATTGGTCAGACAAATTGGCGGGGTAGATAACACTGCATTGGTACAAGCGTTTACGCCCCAAATCCTCAACGAATTTGATTTCAACGATGGGGTATTAGAGGCGATACAAACGGGCATGTGCGGGGTCATCACCAATGAATTTTTGGGGACGGCTTATGGACGGTTTATCAGCAGTGAGAGTCAATATAGCTTTGTAGAACTCACAGCACCCTATAGTGTGTGTGCCAAAACGGGTACTGCACAAACAGGGCGTTATCCCAATGCGTGGTTTGTGGCGTATGCTCCTGCCGATAACCCACAAATTGCGATTGTGGTGATGGTGGAGCAATCGCTAGAGGGGTCGCAGGTGTCTGCGCCGATAGCACGACGTATTTTTGACGATTACTTTGAGGTACAACGGGCAAATTTCCCCGATTGGTGGGCAGTGGGTCCGTATACACCACTCAATATTCCCCCGGATGGTGGTGCAGGCTGATACGATGGGGGATGATTATATCCCCCGTAGTACCTGCAAATTTTGTAATATCCAGTCGGCTAGTTCTGGTGTCTTGATGTGAATATTGTTCAGTTCACTCGCCACCAGTGGCACTTCATCGGGCAGAAATTCGCCTCGTTTAGGGTCTTTGAATTCTGGTCCCTCGCGCAGTGTCAGGTCGTAATCAATCAGCCGACAAATGAAAAAATGCTCCTCCAGTTGTTTGCCTGCCATATTGTGTTCTAATACAAAGGCAGGCTTTAACACCTCTACCCGTGCGCCCAATTCCTCGTGCAATTCACGATGGAGGGTGTCGAGGAGCGTTTCATCTATATCCTCTACACCGCCACCAGGGGCAACCCAATAGGGCGGGGTATTTGGCTTAATGCGCTTAATAAACATCACCGATTTTCCACTAGTGAGCAAAATGGCACGGACTCTTTTTATAACTGTTTCTGGATTCGCAAAAAATGTCATTTTTTGGGTCTTTCTATATCATGTTGCCACTATCATGGCAACCGTAATGGTGTTTAATACCCTTATTATCATATCACGAATTTTGTATGGAAATATGATAAAAGATTGTTTACTTTTTCAAGATTTCATTAACCTTTAGTGTAAATTAAATTTTTGTCACAGACATAAAATGTTATGTAATTCTGACAAAATGAACTCTTGTGAGCCTTATTGATGTATAATGGCTGAGTCTATTCATAAATCGGATTGAAAATATGATTACAAAAGAACAAAAAGAGCAGATTAATAGCCGCCTCAAGCAAGCGGGTGTCAGAAAATTCGGAGAGGTGTTTAACCTCATCAATTCGGTGAATATGGGACACTCGGATGAACAAGCGGTATGGCAATTGGTTGATGCGCTCATTGAGCAACAAGTCGCTATGCGTAAACAGCCATTGGTCAGACAAAGCGCCCCGCGCCCGTATGTGGTTAAGGGCAAAAAAATCATCGCCAACAACGCCATAGCCGATATGGATTATGTGATGTCTAATCCGTATGTGATTGGTGGGGCGTTGATGCCCGATGCCCATCGTGTATTTGAGAATGCGATGCCCGTAGGCGGGGTCGTGGTCACAGAACCCGACTGGATTTACCCCTCATTTGTGGGTGGCGATATTTCGTGTTCGTTGTTGCTCACCACATTTTCTAATATCACTGTGGATGACAATTGGGATGAACAGACCATCAAACAATTAACCCATATCATGCGCTATAACACCTACTTTGGGCGGGCGATGAACCCTAGTCAGGCACAATTTCATCAATCTGGGTTATTAGAATTTGTGCCAGAGATGCAAAGCCCAACGGGGCGTATGCTACTCAAATCGGTGTTGGGGTCTGCCCCGACAGATTTTGCCACATCGGGCGATGGCAATCATTTTGTCGAATTTGGGTATGTAGAAGAGGGCAAAAGTCGTCAATTGGCGATTCTGAGTCATTTTGGGTCGCGGTATGTCGGTGCGTTGATTGCTAAGGAATTTGAAAAATTTGCAGTGGCGCAATGGGAAGCGCCCAAAGGCACACACGATGCCCCACTGAATGTCTATACACCAGAAGGGGCAGATTATGTGGCATTGATACAATGGGCGGGTATGTTTGCCGAGTATAGTCATCGGCAAGTGCATAAAAATTTGATGTATGCCCTTTATGAGCGTGGCTACCGTGAGTTGGATGCCCAAAAACAAGTGTATTCGCGTCATAATTTCGCGTGGTTGACCAAAGACGGTTGGGTGCATCGTAAAGGGGCAACACCGACACCCGCAGGCGAATTGGCGATTATCCCCGCCACAATGGGAGACCGCACCCAAGTTGTTATGGGCTTGGGGAATCCCGATGTTTTTGAGAGTGCCTCGCATGGGGCGGGGCGTGAGTATTCACGCGGGCAGGCATTACAACAATTTAAGGGCGACACCGCGCAATATGTCCTAGAAAAGCACGATGTTGTCCTCATTGGTGGTGGCGCAGATGAGCATCCACTGGCATATAAAAAGATTGCCGATGTGATGAAACATCAAGCCGATTGTGTGAAGCCTGTGGCGGAATTTATCCCCAAAATTGTCCGCATGGCAGACCCGCGCTTTGTCTATGGCAAAGGCTAAAACAAAATTCTGTGAGGGTATCCCTATTGAATAGCTGTGCGGATGCCCTCTGGTGTTTTGCCTGTCCATGCGCGAAAGGCACGAAAAAAAGAATTGGGGTCTTCATAACCAAGTAAAAACGCGATTTGTCCACTGGAATAATCTGATTTAGACAAATAATTGCGTGCCAATTCTTCGCGTAAATCATCTAGCTCCTTCTGAAATGTCGTGCCTTCCTCTTGCAGTCGCCGTTGTAGGGTTCTGGTGCTGATAGACAGGTGCTTGGCGACATCCGCCATCGCATATTCGCCACTCGCCAAAATTTTCATCAGACATGCCCGCACACGCTCACGAAACCCCGCCTCTTTATCCAGCGATTGCATCCGCGAGATTAATTCGGGTTCAAAAATTGACCACATATTGTCGCTGATGGTCAAAAACGGTCTTTGGGCATCTTCTGATGAAAAATGCAGGCTATTCGATGTGCCATGTATAATTCTTACCCCAAAAAAATTGGCATAGGCGTGTGATTCGGGCGGTGGTGAGGTCATCGTCACCGCTTGGAGTATGATAGGTTCACGGGTGGCGAGCCTGACCAGATGCGTCATGAACACCAATTCGGTGGTAATGAGTGAACTTGGCACGGGATGATTATCCGATAATCCCGATAGCGAAACGATGATTCCCTGATTGCTTTGTTTTACATCCAACCTAAACGGACCGACCAATGGCTTATATTGCCCCAATCGCTTAAAGGCGATAGTCATGTTGGGGCTACAAAAACACGCGAAAATGGGCGGACTAAATGCCTCGACAGAGATGCTTTGTCCCAATTTTAGGGGAAAGGTTGGGTCTGCTCGCATGGTATAAGCCAATCCATCCCACAGCCGAAAATATTCCTGTGCGGTGAGGGTGGGCGATTTTCGGCTGAGGATGTCTAATGGAAGGTGTGCATGACGCAAGACATCTTCTGCAGATAAATCTAAATCGCTCAAGAGAACTTGCCAGCCCATATCTACAATATATTTTTTGTTCTCGGTGGTCATTTTATGGCACTCATCATAATATGTTCAAAAAGACGATATTTTATTATTTTTGGTATTTTTTTTGATAGGTATGCGATTGATAAACTCAAGTATATGCCAAACCACATCATCACACATTGGCTGGACGCGCCAATTTACTTGCAAATCGCGCCAAAATTAGTTTTCTGGTGGGGTTGATGCTTGCTTATTTAGCACCCGCCAGTGATATATCGGAATTGCCCATGTTACCAACGCGCCGATAATCATCAAAAAGACAGTCATGGCGGGTATCACAGAATAACGGTCTAAAAAGGTGAAATAGCCTTGTAGTGTGCCACCATAGACAATCCCAACGACTAACCCATTGGCTTCTTTGTCACCAATCAACACTACCGCCTCTGATGTCCGTGAGGCGAGTATGAGGCGATTTTTCTTTAGGCTAAATGGCATTTCGCCGCCTGCTAGGATGATATGTGGGGCAGGATTGTTTTCTACATCACCCACCACAAACGGCAAATTCCCCACCAATAATACCCGTTCTTCATCGGTGGCATCCCATTCGGTGAGGGTGTTAATGGGGGATAAGTTGCGTGGCGCGAGGGCAGTTATCCAGTCGGATAACGAAAATAGTGCCACCAACATAAATAATGCCCCAAAAAAGATAAAGGCAGGGGTTAGTTTGACTAGTCGGGCTTGTGTATGGTTTTTGGCTAACAAAAAGCGATAAGTGAAATAAACGATGAGGGTGAGAAATAATCCTGCAAGAATCATTTGGTTGCTCCATGTATGTTTTTTTGGGTTATTATATTCGATAATTTGGCTGTTTTAGCATATAATCATCACAAAAATAATGACTAAGAGAGTTATGTATGGATAGGTTGCAAATACCGCGTTATCACCTCATAGAAGAAACTGGACGTGGTGGAATGGGTGTCATTTACCGCGCCCATGACCGTCTGAGTGGGAATACGGTTGCCCTAAAACGGGTGACAACCCCATTGGAGCGACTCGATTTCCATTCACGGTCTGCTTCTAGTTCTGCCGATTTTCAGGTGGCACTGGCGCGTGAGTTTCGTATATTAGCTAGTTTACGCAACCCCAATATCATTAAGGTACTCGATTATGGCTGGGCAAACAATGGTGAGCCATATTACACGATGGATTGGCTTTTTCCCGCGCAAAATATTTTGGATGCGCCACTTGCCCCCGCCGATTCGTTGGGACAATTATTAGAAGCACTCACCTATTTGCATCGGCGTGAAGTGATTCACCGTGACCTCAAACCAGATAATATTTTGGTGGTGAATGGGGTGGTGAAGGTGCTAGATTTTGGGTTGGCGCTCCTGCGTGGTCAAGACGATGAAGGGGATGGCATCGCTGGCACGCCCGAATATCTGCCACCAGAGGTCTTGCAAGGTGAACCCGCATCTATGGCGGGCGATTTATATGCGGTGGGCGTGATTGCCCATCGGCTTATCACAGGGAAACACCCCTTTGAGGGTGGCGCACGCGAGCATTTTCTGAATCGGGTACTTATGGGAGACCCCAACCTTACCTTGCTTGAGGGTCATCCTTTGCGCGATATGGTCGCCAAGTTACTTTCTCGCAACCCACATGAACGTGGGACAGCGCGGGAGGCATTGGCGATGTTGGGTGGTAATAGCGCCTTGGCCACCGGACGCGAGAGTTTTTTGCAGGCGGCGCGATTTGTGGGCAGAGAAAATGAACTCGCCCGTTTGTCGGTGATATTAGAGCGCATCCTCGCGGGGGAACGTGGGGCGGCGGTGCTAATTGGTGGCGAGAGTGGGGTCGGAAAATCACGCTTGTTGGATGAACTCCGTGCAGAAGCCTTAGTCGCAGGGGCGCGGGTGGCGCGAGGCGGGGCGACATTGGAATCGCGCCGTGCCTTTGAGATGTGGCGTGAGCCACTGACCCTTTTGTGCTTAGAGCGCGACTTGTCGCCGTTGGATGCGGGTGTGCTACGAGTCATCATCCCCGACTTGGCGCAGATTTTGGGCAAACCCATCACAGACCCACCGCCATTAGAGCCATTGGCAAACCGCGCACGTCTGATAGATGCCCTCACACGCCTTTTTTCTGTCGATAAAAAACCCACTGTGGTTATTTTGGAAGATTTGCATTGGGCAAGCGATTCATTAGATTTGCTCAAGGCGCTCATTTTGCTCACCAATACCTATCCCTTGTTGTTGGTGGGGAGCTATAGAGATGAAGAACGCCCCGATTTACCGACTGTGCTGGCTGGTTCAGAGACCATCAAGCTATCACGCTTATCGCGCACTGATATTGCAAAATTATCTATTTCGATGATAGGCAATGCGGGTTATAGCGATTCGGTGATTAACCTGCTGGAGCGTGAATCTGAGGGCAACCCCTTCTTTATTGTGGAGGTGATGCGTCATCTTGCCGATGCAATGGGAAATTTAGAGGCAATCGGTGCGTCTACTGTGCCAGAGAGTTTGTTTGCGGGTGGGGTGCGCCGTGTATTGGAGACACGCCTTAATCGGGTATCGCCAGCAGTGCGCCCTGTATTGCAGGTGGCGGCATTGGCGGGACGTGTCATAGACCCAATTCTCATCGCCGCCGTATTTAAGCGTGATTTGGCGCATATCGAAGCCGATTTGACCATCGCCGCCGATGTCGCCGTCTTAGAAGGGTATGAAGGCGGGTGGCGTTTTGCACACGATAAACTGCGTGAAGCACTGCTCGGAAATTTAGACCCAATCGCCAAAAAATCTTTTTCGCATCAATTAGCAGAGGCGATAGAATCTCTCTATCCCGATTCTCCAGAATATTATGCCACCCTCGCACAACATTGGGCGACAGCACAAGACGCGCATAAAGAGTCATTTTATGCCTTCAAAGCCGCCCAACGAGCGTTGCGTGCAGGGGCAAATAACCGCGCCCTCATGTATTTGGAACGCACGAGTCATTTGCACGAAAGTGGGCTTGCACCACTTAATCAGTTGCAGTATGCCGATTTGCAGTTACAAATTGGGCAAACGTACCTCGCATTGGGCATGTTGGATAAAAGCAGTGAATACTGCACATTGGCGCTCAAATCTGCCAATATCCGTGCTAATGCGACACTCAAAGGCACAGTAGCACAAGCCATCCGCCAATTGCGCTATCGGTTTATCAACCCCAACCCCAGCCAAAAAGATGCTATCCGCTACCAAATCGCCTCGCAAGCCTGTGAAGTAGTGGCACAAAACAGCTTTTATATCAACGATAAAATTGGTGGGATTTATCATGTGCTATTGGGGTTGAATTTGGCAGAGCGTGGCGGGGATGAATGTCGGTCGCAATTGCTCAAACATACCGCTTCGATGATGTTGGCGATGGGTGTTGTGCCATTGCACCGTTTGGCGCAGTATTATCGCAAACGGGCGCATAAACTAATTGAAAATTTAGACGATTTGCCTGTGGTGACATGGCTACACCTTGTTGAAGGGGTGTATCTGATGGGGCGTGGACAGTGGGATGAAGGCGGGCGGGTGCTTGGGCAGGGGATTGTATTGGCGACTGAATCTGGGCATGTGCGTCGCCAAGAAGAATTGTATACCATCCAACGCTATGCGTATTATTTTAACGGTGATTTTGAAAATTCGGCAAAAACGGCTAGTCAGTTGCTCACCCTTACCGAACGTTCTGGCGCGGTTCATGGTATGGGGGCGGCGTATGTTGGATTAATGGGGACGGCACTCAAGCAAAATCGGCTCGATGAAGCCCTATTATACTCTGAATCTGCGATGCTGTTTTATCAACAAACAGCCGATAGGGGCGGGGCGATGCGCCTCAATGCGCTCACATCGCTGTTATATCACCTACGCGGTGAGCAAGAACTCGGTGCAGATTATGCCCAAATCGCGCTCGATATTATGCAAGACCTCACCTCTACCTCGTTTTATCTGGTGGAAGGGTATCAGTCGTTGCTGATTTATTTCTTGAGCCAATTTGAAGAAACCCAATTGCCAGAATTTGACGATATTATTGAGATTATCCTCGCCCAATTCAAAAAATTTGCCAAGCCATTTGCCATTGCCAAGCCTGTTTTATATATGGCGATTGGCTGGCGTGCCTTTTTGAAAAATGACCGCCAAACGGCGCTCTCTGCATTTGACAAAGCGATAAATGCGTCGGAATTATTGGGGATGACCTATGAGCGCGAGTATGTGGTGCAATTGCGCCAGCGCCTATTTGGTGACACCTTGCCCACCTAAACGGATAGGGCAAGCACAAAACAAATATGCTATAATGAAATGTGTGAATAATTCAATAATAGTAAGGATGGAACACGTTGGATATTACGTGGTATGGTCAAAATTGTTTTAAGATTTCGGAACGGGGACGGTTGAGCATTGTCACAGACCCCTTTTCAGAGGCGTTGGGCTTGCTGGTGCCCAAAAACCTGAAAGGGGAATTGGTGACGCTCAGCAATAATCATCCCGATTATGCCAATATTGAGGCGGTCAAAGGCTATCAGCACGTATTGGCTGGTTCTGGGGAATATGAAATTGGCGGGGTATTTGTCTCTGGGGTGGCGCTCCACAATCATGACCCTATCATCCACAATGTGGGTTATGTGATAAAGTACGATGATATTTCGGTGGCACATTTGGGTAATTTGGCGTATGTGCCAGATCAATCTACCCTCGAAGCCATTGGTGAGGTACATATCGTACTTGTGCCTGTGGGCGGGGGCAATGCGCTCAAAGCAGGTGCCGCCGCCGAAGTGATTGCACTCCTAGAGCCAAGTTATATTGTGCCGATGCACTATTCTCTGGCGGGTTTGAACCACGACCTTGACCCTGTAGAAAAATTCCTCAAAGAGATGGGTGTGAGCAAGGTACAAGAGGAAGATGTTTTGCGCGTCACCACCACGATGCCCGAACAACCGCAAGTCATTGTCCTCAGACCACAAGCATAAATAAGCCAAAAAGGTGTATGGCATGAATGTGAAATTGTTGATGCAATGGGATATTAAAGCGGGGCAAGACCAAGATTATTTTGAATTTGTCGTGCGTGAGTGGCTACCGGGTGTCAATCGGTTGGGGATTAAACCGACATGGGCATGGTATACCGTCTATAGCCGTGAACCCGCACGTCAAATTTTGGCGGAAGCCATTGGGGATGACCTCGAAACAATACGCGATGTATTGAAAAGTGATGACTGGAAAGCTCTGCACGAGCGATTAATGTCGTATGTCGAAAATTATGTCCATAAAGTGGTGTATATCACGGGCGGATTTCAGTTGTAGATTTTGCTATGCCTCAAATTCAGATCATATCTACAACAAAATCGGAGGCTTGCCCCTCCGATTTTGTTGTATTGAGAAATATTAATGCCCGCCCTGATAGTTATTTCCTAAACTGCGTATGCTCCCATTCCCCAAACAAGTCCTGCAATTTGAGTCGTTGATATTTGCCAGTGGTGGTCACGGGGATTTCTGTGCCAAAAATCACCACTTTGGGCGATTTTTCAAATGGCATCCGTTCACGGCAATGCGCCAAAATCGCCTCTGCGGTGACAGTTGCACTCTCATCCAACACCACATACGCGCCCACTTCTTCGCCATAATAATCATTTTTGAAGGCAACGGCTAATCCAACCTTCACCCCTTTTACTTCTAGTAACACTTCTTCGATGTCGAATGGGCTAAATTTGACCCCACCGCGATTAATCAATTCTTTGATGCGCCCTGTGATGAAAAAGAATTTCCGTCCATGATTATCTTCCTGATAAAACCCCTCATCCCCGCTTCTGAACCATCCAAATTTGAATGTTTCGGTATTGGCATCGGGTCGCTTGAAATAATATTTCATGACGTTATGCCCGCGTATGCAAATTTCACCGCGTTCCCCAACACCCAATGGTGTCCCAGACCCATCGGCGCTAAAAATCGCCATTTCGTTGGTGATAATTGGCGTGCCGATGCTTGGATAGCCATAATCTAATAACCACGATTGGCGTTCTTCCCATGTCAAATCCAGGGGCAAAAAGCAACTATAGCAGGTGGTCTCGCTCAAGCCATAGCCGTGTAAAATGGGGAATCCAAACGTGTTCTCAAAATCGCGCACAAGGACGAGTGGCAATGTGCCAGCACCACACACAAAATGCCGAAAATGGGTGAGTCCGCGCCGATTGACATTCTCGCCCAATAAGCCGTGACCCGCTTGTTGTTGTTGGCGAGAGTGTTCCAATAAAAATTGGAGCAGTGTCGGCACAACCGAAACCACATTCACCTTTTCTTCGATGAGGACACGCCAAAAATTATTAGCAGAAAAAGCCCGATTCAACACCGTAGACCCGCCCACCAGCAGGGGCGTGATGAGTGTCATCACAATGCCATTGACATGATGAATGGGCAAGACGCACATCGTGCGTTGACTGCCTGTGATGTGTTGTCCGTGCGAAATGCCATAGGCATCTGCCAAGAGATGATATTGCGTCAATACAACCCCTTTGGGTGCGCCCGTTGTGCCACTGGTATACACCAGCAAGGCTTCATCATCTAATTGGGCGACATTCTCATCAATCGCCTTCAGGGTGTCATCGTTGGATTTGACAGGTGCGCCATCGCCCAAAAAGGTAGTAGGGAGATTTTGCACCAGCGTATTGAAGTGCTTATATTTTGATGTGCCAATACCCCCTACAGTGACAATTTCGCGGATATTCGGCGCACCAAGTTCATCGGCGGGGTCGCCGTAGATAATGCCTTCTGCCCGTTCTAAAAATTCGTGACGCACAAGGCATATCACTGCCTCGCTATTGCGGAGAATATAGGCAATGCGACGGTCATCTTCGGTGATATTTTGTGGCGCAACTGCCGCACCGAGTATCCAGCACGCGAAATAAATAATCACCGTCTCGCTATGATTATAGGCGATAGTCGCCACCCTATCCCCGCGCCTGACACCACAATCATCATAGAGAAAATTGGCGGTCTGATGCACCCGCGCATTAAATTCGGAGTAGCTTAGGCTTTCGCGGTTGCCATCTTTATCCAGATGGATGAGGAAGGGTTTATCTGGCGCAGTTTTGGCGTGAAGCGATAACACATGGCGGATATTCCGAAAAGGTACACGCCGTCTTTCTGGGGGCAATCCATCTATATGCTGGGCAAGGTGGATATTATGGGCGGTTGTTGTGTCTAAATCGTGCGACATAAAATAATAAGTCCTCTCTAGTTGTGGCATTTATCTTTTTTCATTATAATCAGGATTGATGAAAATAATATCCTGATGAGGTTGATATGATTTACAGTATGGTTATGACCATTTTATGGATTATTCTTTCGATTTCTGGGAGTGATTATACCAATACTATCAATGAATTATGCCCCGCATCCACCGAAACACTCAATTCGATTGGATTGATTGCAGGCGATAGGGTATTACCCCATGAAGGGTTGCCACATGGTGTTCCTGAATGGTATGATTGGTCACGTCGCCCACGTATCGGATGGGGGACTGAGATGGGCAATTTTCGCGCCTTCATCGTTTGGGGACAGGTCTATGAGGATAGTGAGGGCGGCATTGCTATCAACACACGCATCCAAATACGTAACATCCGCGCCTATTTATGGGATAAACAAGATGGTACATGGCATTTGATACAATCCAATGATTCTGTAGAAGGTGGCGCATATCGGGAAGATTTTGTGGATGATATCAATGTTGAGGCAAATAGTCGCATAGAAAATGATGGCGGACTCTCTGTGCTGGTTGGGGATGGCTATAATTTCCATTTTTGGTCGCCAGATGGACGAATCACGCTTGACCCTGAACGAGTGGGAGGCATTTTTACGACTGTACAAGCCCGTTTAATTATAGATAACCCTTATTTGCCCGATGACCGCGCACAAGCCCGTTACCTTATGAGCATGGGTGCTGATTATTGGTTGGATGAAAACACTCAGTGGCGTGCGGATTGGTCAACCAATGGCGATGTGGCAATCGGAAGATTTCGCTATATTACTAATGAGTGGCAAGCCTTTAACATGACCACATTAACCCCATTAGAATTGTGCCAAAACCCACCGCCAATGGAATAAATACTCAATTTAGAACATCTTACCCTGCTTTTGCGTATATGAATTTATACACAAAATTTTTCTTATGGAGGATGTTTCTCATGACCAAAAAACAATACGAAACCGAATGGTCTTTTTCGTTTGATAAAGTTGCGGAACAAATCAGTAATACGGTGAATCAAGCCGTTAATGCGTTCAAAGATGATGAACCTGTGCAAATGATGAGCGTTAGCGAGGAATTGCGCGGGGCAACCAGCGCACAGGTCACACTTGGATTTGCGGCGGGGGAGAGCATCGTTAAGGCGCTCAATGCCTCTGATAATTTGCTAGAAGCCGATATAACCTATTATGGTGAAGTGGAGTTTGAAGTCTCTGGCGAGGCAGAACGTGTCATCAAATTGGCACAAACTGATGTGCGTATGGGGCGTATGGTCAAGAACAATAAACGCAACCAAGTGCGTTGGGAAGTCCGCCTAAGCCCCGATGTGCCGATGTCGCTTCATATCACCGCGCCCATTGGCACATCGAATATTGATTTGAGCGAATTACAAATCACCGAATTGACCTATAAAGGCGGTGTGGGCGAACATCACCTGAATTTGGCGCAAAGTCCTACTCCCTATCATGCTCGCATTGATACAGGTGTTGGCGAATCGCACATCACTGTCCCACAAAATACCTCTGTGAATTTACAAGTGCGCGGTGGTATTGGCGAAACAATTATATTTGTCCCACAAGAGGTTGCCATTCATTTGACTGCTTCACATGGTTTAGGCGAAATTACTGTCCCAGATGGATTAGAACGCCTTAGTGGGCGTGGCGGATTTGTGGGGAAAACAGGCGTGTGGCAATCTGCGGGATATGCCGATGCCACGCAAAAAATCACCATTCACTATCAAGGCGGGGTAGGCGAATTTAAGCTGGTGGCGCAATAATTTTATAGCAGATAGGGCTGAATGACCAATTTGGTGGGCAATATCTTAAGCATATCTTTTTGATTATGTGTGTAGATAGGGATTTGTAACCGATAGGCAATAGATGCGCTGAGGCAATCATTCATCTCTACCCCTAAATGAAGCCTATGGCATTGCATTTGTTCCATTGCCCATTGTTGGTCATTTTCATTCAAATAAACAAGTTCAAAAAAACTCAACAAGCCCAAGCTAGTGGTTTGTTTTTGTTTGCTGTGTGCGCCTCGCAAAACTTCTAACCATGTGATGCTAGATACTCCTATTGTTTTTTCTTGATTATTGAGCCATTGTATCGCGTTAGTGTTTCGACGATATAGATGAATAATAACGGTACTATCTACAATGCCTGTTATCATTCGTCATCACCCCAATCTAAAAAACGCTCACTTTCACATCGTTGCGCCTTAAGCCATTTTATAGGGTCATCTATATCTGCCCACTCATCCCCATCAAGTGTTTCTAAAAAGGCAATCACTTTTTTGCCCCAATGTTCCTGTGATTTATAGATAGATATAGCTTGAGAAAATTGGCTGGCTAAGTGAGAGGCGACTTGTTCAATAAGTTTGGCTTGCTCACTAGGTGTAAGGTCTAAAGCAAGGGTTATAACGTGTTCTAAAGGGGTATTCATCGTCAATACCTATGTGTGATAAACAACTATGGTTGGATTATAACACGAGTCTATAAAAAATCCCCTCAACACTATTAGAGGGGATTTTTTTATTTTGTGGGATATTATGCTTCTGTCTCGGCAGGAATAAGTCCCCAATCGGGCAGATTTTTGTCGTATACAAAGACCACCATCGGCGGTTCATCGTCTGCGCGGTTATCCATGTAGTTCCGCCCCCACCGATAAATCCAGTTTGCCGCCGTCAGCGACATATTCACACAGCCATGACTTTGTACAACACCAAAATTATCGTGCCAAAACGCCCCATGCAAGGCGCGGTCGCCATTAAAATAAAAGGTGTATGGCACATCTTCCATGTAATAGAACCATGTGTCGTTGGGGTTGCCACGAGTCATGAGGCGTGGGTCAAATTGGGCATAGACATGAAATGTCCCTGGTTCCGTTGGACTCCATGGCTCGCCTGTGGCGGTGAGTGTTGCAAAGACGAGTTTGTCGCCTTCATACGCCATTACCACCTGATTTGCCACATCCACCGCCACCCAAACCGCACTATCTACCGTTTCTGGCATTTCGATGGGTTCAATCACATTCACCGCATCGGCGGGCAACCACTGGTCAACACCAATTTGCACCCATTCAACGCCATCTACTTCTATACGGGCAAAAAAGGTGAGCATCTCATATTTTGGGAGTGCATTATCATTGGCTTCACGCGGGGCGACACCGGGCGCGGTGCTGATGAAAACAATCCGCCGATTCCATCCCATAGGATACTCCATTGTATCTCCCTCACGGAATAAAATGCCACCCAACCGTGAATAATAGGCGGGTCCAAGCGATGAGGCGGGAATCCACTCACCGGGGTTAATCTGCGCCCAATCGCCTTCAATACCGATGAGGCTCACATAATATTCTGCCAATGCGCGGTGATAGAGGATATTCCCATTGGGGGCATCCAACACATTCACTTCGGTGATGACCTGACGATAATCTATCCGATATAGGGCATTGCGGCTAAAGAGGAGTTCTTCTATACCAGCAGGGACATAATTGAGAACCAATTCATCTGGCACGGCATAATCGGCATCGAGGTCGGCATTGGATTCTTGGGCGACGAGTGTGACACTCACAATAAAACTGAGGACAAGACAAATTGCCATTACGGTAAACTTACGAAGCATCGCGGATTGTTTCCTTTCACTTATGAATCTGTCATGCTCATAATAGCGTAAAAAAACATACATATCAAATTACAAAACCTACGGTTGCCAAATGCGATGCCGATAATGTATGCACGCAGGGCTATAAAAAATTTGTAACCCTTTGACCAATATGCCATAATCCGTCATAAAATAAAAATCAGATGCTTAATTATTGAGTGATAAAGGTATTTTATGCAAGATAACAACACATCGCAACGGTATCAGTTTATCCACAAATTAGGTGAGGGTGGCATGGGGACGGTTTATCATACCTATGACCGATTGACAGGTGAGCAGGTCGCATTGAAACAAATGATTACTAATCCTGTCAAACTTATCACTAATTCGCGGTCACAGAACCCGTCTACAGACCCGCGCTTATCGTTGGCGCACGAATTTCAGATGATGGCATCTCTGCGCCATCCGCATGTGATTGCGGTGCAAGATTATGGCTTTGGGCGCGATGGTCAGCCATTTTTTACCATGACCTTGCTAGAAGATGCCCAAACATTTTCGCAAGCTAGTCATAATCAGCCGATGCCTACCAAAATTGACCTCACTATGCAGATGTTACAGGCACTCGCCTATATTCACCGCCGAGATATTTTGCACCGTGACCTCAAACCCAGTAATGTGCTGGTCAAAAATGGGCGTGTATATGTGGTCGATTTTGGATTGGCAGAAGCCCGTGATTCTGGGCATGGTGGGGTGGCTGGCACGCTGGCATATATGTCGCCAGAGGTGTTGATGGGCAAGAACCCCACTTCATCATCCGATTTATTTGCATTGGGCGTGATGCTCTATGAAATTCTCACAGGCAATCATCCATTTATCAGAGACAATATTACCGAGACGATAACCACCATTTTGACACAAGACCCCGACTGGGCAATTTTGGATATTAGCTTTGAATTGCTATGGGTAATGCAAAAACTCCTCGAAAAATCACCAGAAGACCGTTATCAGACCGCCACAGAGGTCATAAAAGCCCTTAGTGTGGCGATGGGTGTTCCACTGCCACCAGAGACCAGCGACATCCGCGAGAGCTTTTTGCAGGCGGCGCAATTTGTTGGGCGCGAAAAAGAACTCTCGCAATTAATTGAGTCGCTCAAAGATATTATCACGGCTTCACAATCGCCCATTCGCGCCGATACCGAAAAATCGGTAGGGTCGCTATGGTTGATTGGGGGCGAGAGTGGCGTAGGCAAATCGCGCTTGGTCGAAGAAATTCGTGTGCGAGCGATGGTACAGGGTGCGGTGGTGGTGCGTGGGCAAGCCATTTCTAATGGTGGGATGCCCTATCAGCTTTGGCGAGATTTGCTTCGGCGGATGATTTTGGAGGTGGATATGCCTCTACAGACCCTGAGTGTCCTAAAAGAGATTTTGCCAGATTTACCCCAATTATTAGACCGACCCATCCCCGATTTTCCGAATGCCAATGACCCACTGACCTTTCAGAAACATCTTTTTGGCGCGGTGGAAGAAGTATTTAGAAAAACCCTTGCAGAGACACCAGTTTTGTTGATTGCAGAGGATTTGCAATGGGCATCGGAAAGCCTCAATTTGTTCAAAGAAATTTCTCAACTCACATTTGATTTGCCGTTGATGGTGGTGGGGGTGTATCGGGATGATGAGCGTCCCAATTTGCCCAATGAATTACCGACATTTAACCGTATTAGCCTCAACCGCCTGTCTACAGATGAAATCACCCGCCTAAGTCGATCTATTTTGGGGGATATAGGGCAACGCCCACAGGTGATTGATTTGTTAGAGCGCGAAACAGAGGGCAACGTGTTTTTTCTGGTGGAGGTGGTGCGAACACTGGCGGAAGATGCGGGTAGCCTTGCCGATATTGGGCGGGCGACCTTGCCTTCACAAATTTTCTCTGGTGGGATTCGGCGGATAGTGAGCCATCGGCTGAGTCGTGTGTCTGAATGGGTACGTATCGTCTTGAATGGGGCGGCTGTGGCGGGCAGACAAATAGACCGCAAGGTGATTGCCTTATTTGCGCCAGAAATTGATATGGATGCGTGGCTTGCCGAGTGTATGAATGCCGCCATTTTGAATTTTACAGATGGCGAATATCAGTTTACACATGATAAATTGCGCGAGGGTGTGTTGGCACTTTTATCATCAGAAGAAACACGCTTGCTCAATGGACAGATTGCCCAAGCGATAGAAAGCGCCTATCCAGATTCATCAGAGGCGTTTGCGATTGCCCTCGCGCAACATTATCAATTGGCAGAAAATCCACAAAAAGAGGCGCACTATGCCTTTATTGCCGCCCAACAATCCGAAGAAACCTATAATCATGCCGATTCGCGCCGTTTTTATGAGCGACTCTTAGCCATTCACGCCGAGCAATATGTCCCAAATCCCACCCAATATCTGGGGCAGGTCTATCATGGTATTGGTCGGGCATATTATGGGGTGAGCGATTTTGATAATGTGAAAAAGTGGCAGACCCAATCTTTGGAAATGGCAACCAAAGCCGATGACATTTATGGCATTGCCCAAGCCGAATTTTCGTTGGGTGAAGCTGAGATGCGACGCGGAAATTATGATGCCGCTTTATCTTTCACCATAGCAAGCAATGAAAAATATCTGCAATTGGGCAATACCCGAAAAGTGGCGTATGGACTGATGAGCATTGGCATGATTCAAACGCGAACAGGGGCGTTGCCAGAAGGCACAAAGACCACGGCCGAATGTCTGAAGATGATGCAAGAAATTGGTGATGAAATAGCCATTGCCCGCGCCATGAATAATTATGCCATTTGCTATGATGTTGTGGGTGATTATGACCGTGCCTTAGAACTCTATTATGAGAGCCTCGCCATTCGCCGTAAGGTCAATGACCGTGGCGGATTGAGTTATAGCCTCAATAATATTGGTGGTTTATTGACGGACATGAAACGCTATGACGAGGCGATTACTTATCTGATGGATGCACGGCGCTATATGTTACCTATTGGTGAAAAAATCTCGATAGCCACCAATGCCGATGCGATTGGCGATCTCAATTGTGAAATTGGCAAATATGATGAATCACGCCGTTGGCACATGGAGAGCCTCAAAATCCGCCATGATGTGCAAGAAAAACCCGGACTCGCCAATAGTTATAAGTCATTGGTTCAGCTCGAATTGGCAGAAGATAATGTGCTTGCCGCATGGGAATGGTTAAATCAATTGTTGGCGATGATGTCACCCGACAATGACCAATTATTTCTTAAAACAGATGCTATTATGGGCGCACTCGACATTTTTAAGCATACCAAAGATCATGTTAAAGCCCTCATGTTAGTTGTTTCGCTTTATAATGATCGCATATTTCGGAATTATCCCGTTGACCGATGGGAGAAAACTATTGCAGAATTACAGGAGTCACTCGGTGATGCCTATGCCGATGCGCGTGCCAACGCCGATTTAGAAACATTAGACTCTATGATAGAAAAATTACGCCATGAGTATAAACCGACCTTCTAAGACCCGTAGTGTTAGCCTAAAGCGACAAGCTCCTGCACCACGCTCGCCAAAAACCCCCACATTGCCCCCCAATTTGCCGATTGGGGGATTTTTGGCATTGGTCTATTTTGCGCTATTAGCCATTTTTATCACCGCGCCCCTTATCAGTGTGTTCACCACCCATTTTAATGGAGATTATATCAGCGACACCTTCATGACCAGTCGGCATGTGTGGTGGATAGCTCATGCGGTGCAAACGGGGCAAAATCCGTTTAGCCAACCGCTACTTGCTTATCCCGATGGAATTGGCGGGGCATATTTGTGGACGACCCCATTTGAATATTTTCCTGCGTGGTTTTTTGCCCTATTTATGCCATTGCCCGCCGCTATGAATACCCAATTGCTCATTCATATCACCCTCAATGGGTGGGTGGCGTACCTGTTTGTGCGTCACCTCACGGGGCAACCCGCGCCTGCATTGGTGGCGGGGACATTATTCGCCATCGCCCCTGCATTGCAGGGGCGCATGTATGTTGGTCATGCCCTCATTGTGCTATGGGTCATGTTATTGGGGATATACGCGCTCTATCAACTCAGAAATCAGTGGCGTTGGCGCTGGGGAATATTGGGCGTGTTGGCAATTGGGTTATCGGCAGGCGGAAGCCTCACGTTGGTGGTGTTTTATATTGCTCCACTGCTGATATGGTTTTTTGTGGCGCGGATATGGTCACGGGAATGGGATTGGTTTTGGCGGGGTGTGCGTGTGATTATCACGAGCCTGCCGATATGGGCGTTATTGCTTGCGCCATTGATGCTTGAATTGCGCGATAATCCCACTATCACCGAACAAGCAGGTGGCGGTCATGTGCTGTATAGCGCCGATTTGTTGAGCATTGTCGCGCCATCGCCATTTAATCCCAATTACCGTGATTTGATAGCATATCCCTCACAGGTATTAGGCGCAAATATCGTAGAAGGTGCGACATATATTGGCATTGTAGGGGCGATTTTGGCACTCATTGCGGGTATCACCAGTGTTTCGGCGCGGGCATGGTTGCGACTCGGCGTGGTGGCATGGGTTTTGTCGTTGGGTCCGTTGCTGAAATTATTTGATGAACCACTTGTGATTCGCATGGGGGTTTATGAGACCTATATCCCCCTGCCATGGGCATTGTTTGAGCAATTGCCATTGGTGTCGTCCACCCGCGCCCCCGCCCGTTGGGGATTATTACTGGCGTTGGTGGTCGCGGTGATGGGCGGATATGGCATAGTAGCACTCTATCGTTGGTTGCCACAAACTCGTTTATGGCGGTGGGGTATGGTGGTGGCGGTAATTGTCGTGATTTTAGCCGATTACCCGATGTTTTATCCCATGCCACAAGTATCAGCAGAATTGCCACAAGCCCTCTATGACCTCGCAGACCGTGATGATGTGCGGGCGGTGTTTAATATCCCTTACAACGATAGGGTATTGGTCAAGCAAGCATTATATATGCAAGTGGCACATGGTCATCCCATTTTGGCGGGGATGATGTATCGGGATACACCCGCCAATCCCGCCAAACTCGCTCTGCTTCAGCATACATTAGACCCCGCCTTACTCCATACGGCGGGTGTGGATGTGGTCATTTTGCAAAAGACGGCAGATACAACTTTATATGAACGTTCCATTGCCCAATTGGGTAATCCCATATATGAAGATGTCAACATCGCTATTTTTGATGTGCCACACAGTGAATCATCGCCGTTATTGACGACTGCGCCAATCGCCCCACAGACCATCACCCAATTTGCCGATGCCTATCTCTATGCCCCCCAAGTAGGTATGACATGGCTAGAGATGACCTTATCGGCAACACAACCGCGTGAGGTGACACTTTCGCTCAATCATACGGTGATTCATCGGCTTATTGTGGCAGATGAAACTGTTTTACGCTTGCCAATTCCGTTGGATAACTCCGATTTTCATACCCTACGCATCGCTTTATCTGTGCCATGCCCTGCGCCCATAACCGAATTTAGCCTATGCGCGGGGGTGGATGTCATGCAGATGACCTTTGGCGATTTTGCCCATGACTATCATGAACCGACTCAATTTTCGTCAGGGATTGAATTACAGGGGGCATGGACACAACTGGAAGGGATAGAGGCGTTATGGGTGGGTACAAAATGGCATTTAGCGGAGGGTTTAGACGAGAATACCCTGCGGTTTATTCACCTAACCGATTCTACAGGGTCACTTATCGCTCAAAATGATGGTATAATGGCGGTGCTACCAAATGAAAGTGATTGGGTGGATGGTGTTCACCTGTTATTGCCTCCCAATTTGCCCAGTGGTACATATACAATTTCGCTTGGATGGTATCGTTATCCAAGTTTAGACCGACTAGCTGTGTTAAATCCACCATCACCAGATGGTGTTTATATAATCGGGACTATAGAGGTTAAAGAGGACACATGAGTGATGTAAAAACCCCCCAAGCAGATTTAATCGCCATTTTGCGTTGCCCTGTGGCGGTACATTATAAGGATAAAGGCGCAGACCCCGGTAAATTGGAACTCGTGCGCGATTATTGGCTGGTATGTGCCGATAGCGGGTATAAATATCCCATCCGCAACGGTATCCCTGTCATGTTGGTGGATGAGGGCGAAAAATGGAAAGATGTCGCTATAGATGCCTTGCCATGTCCCCCACCTGATGGTCAATAGAGGGGAATTATTTTAATTATGGAACAAATCACCAATTTTCCGCCCGTCAAATGGGCTTTTCGGCATCCGCGCGTCGCGGCGTGGGTGGTGTTATCGGTTGGTATGGTCGCGCTTCTGATTATCGAAGCGGGTGATGTGGGATTGCAAGCGGGTAATTGGATTGCGCTCATTATCGCTACCATTTTGGTCGCAGGGGCGTGTATTTGGATTGTTAGCTGGGAAGATGGCGATGAGAATGAGCCTTCTCCTAATATCAAAATTAAGACCGATGAAATGCCAATCGTGACTGTGAGTGCCACCGAGACCGATAAATCTGTCGCCAGTGAATAAAATACGGGCTAACTAGTGCTAATATGATTGATGTGAGGGCGCAATTGGTTGCGCCATTGTTATATACCCCACAAACATCCCTATAGCCCAATACCGTCCCCGACCCCTTCTCCAGTCTGGCTTATGGAGAACCGAAAACAAATTCATAGGATTATGTCAATAACGCATCATTAAACGTGTTTTCACCCCACCCCCAACCCCCTCCCCAAAAAATTGGAGAGGGGGCTAAAA
>DAOTUO010000107.1:0-10332 GCA_034436595.1 Anaerolineae bacterium
GATGAAAATAGGCAAAACAACCCCGTTTACGGGGTTTCAGAAGCACAGATGAGTGGTTCACCGCCCAGCGGCTGGCAAAATACACGCTATTTTTATCATATTTTGCTTTGTTAACTACGGACAAGCCTAGAATGCCGTCCGTACAAACATTGTGCCTATATTATTCTATAAATATTGCGAATCTTATCGCATACCCTTATTTATAAATCGCGTCCAATGATGTAATCTGCCCACAGACCGAGCCAGTCTTTATATTGAGAATCTGGCAATGGGGCAAGGTGGGATAGTGCCTCTTGGACATACCCCTCTGCCAGATTTTTGGCGTGGGCGATGCCACCGTGTTTTTGTAATAATCCGACCACTTCTTGCACATCGGCGCGGGTGGCGTTGTGATTACCGAGTACCGATAGGGTAAATTTGTGCTGTGAGGGGGACATTTTTGGCAGGGCATGTAGGACGATGATGGTACGCTTGCCCTCGATAATATCTGCACCGACTTTTTTGCCGAGTTTGGTTTCATCGGCGGTGATGCCCAAAATATCGTCTTGAATCTGAAAGGCTGTGCCACATTTCCCTGTGAATTGCCCCATCGCATGGATGAGGGGATGGTCTAGGGTGGGGTGTCGGAGTCCGATTGCCGCGCCTGCACGCCCACAAAATTCGTATAACACGCCCGTTTTTTGCCAGAGCATCTGTAGGACTTCGGCTTCGGAAATTTTGTCGAATGAGGTTTGCGATTGCATCACATCCACCGTTTCACCATTGATAAGGGTGGTTTGGATGGTGCGGAATAATTCGCGGGTGAGTGTTAGGGGCAGTTGTGCGGGTAGGTTGTGGATGAAATGCAAATCTGGGAGGAGCGATGCCGCCCAACCTTGTTGCATATCACCCGCTAAAATGGCGATGGTCAAGCCGTAATGATTGGCTTGTTGGGTGTTGAATCCCAATTCGGCTTTGGCGCGGGTGGCAAAATCGTGATGGACAGTTGGCACGCCACGGCGCATTTCATCGCGGTCTATGATGTCGTCATGGACGAGGGTGAAGGTGTGATAGAGTTCTACGGTGGCGGCGGCAGGAATGGCGGTGGTATCGTCACCACCGACCGCGCCACAGGCAAACATCAATACGGCAGGGCGGAGCGATTTTCCGCCCGCTCTGACATAGCTATACACAGCATCTTGCAGGTGGTTATAGGCAAAATGAAGTCCATTCTGCTCTGAGAATAAGTAATTTTTCACCAGCGATTGACGCTCGGTGATGGCGGTCATCAGTGGGGTAAATTTTTCTGACATGAGTTATCCTGTTTAGTTGAGCGAAAAAACGCCATGCCAATCTTCATTATCGGGTGGATTGAGCATGACATTGAGCAAAGCGACTTCTTTACGATAGTGGGTGAGGAGCGACTCGACCATCGTAGAGAGGTCAGAAATTTCGAGTAGGGGTTGTTTGTGAATGGGTTCAATTTGCAATAAGACGGATGCAAAATAGGCGAGTGTGGTGGGGTCATTGGGGAGTGCTGTGCCGTTAAAATTGAGTTGCCCCGCCTTTTCGAGATTTTTGAGATACACCTCTAGCTTATTTTTGAGTTTACGCATGTCATTTAGTGTGCGATTGGTGATATTTGCCAACAGAGGATATAACTCGACATCGGCGGAGAGAAAGGGTTGGTCGTGCTTAAAGTTTAGCACCTTAAATCGCTCCCGCCCGACAGCAGAGATATTCATCCGTCCCTCGCGCAAGGGTTGGACTTGGCTGATTTGGGCGGTGCAACCGATGAGCGATGTCTTGACACGGCGGGTTGTATCGGGTTGGTCGTTGGAAATAAGTACCACACCAAAGGGTTGACGCTTTTCGATGCACTCATTCATCATCTGCTTATAGCGGTCTTCAAAAATATGCAGATTGAGGGGCATCCCCGGAAACAAAACGGTATTTAGTGGAAAAAGGGGTAAATCCATCATACGAGATAGCCATTCTGGGATTTTTCGATATTGATTTTATTATAGCGGTGATTGCCAGATTTGCACGATTTTCTATTCAGAAATTAAGGGGCGGGTGGTAGGTTGTGGTCAAATCGTTGAATTTCGATGAGATATCCATTAGGGTCTTTGAGAAAACAGTGATAAATGCGGTAGTTGGGGTTATAACTGGGGGGCGAATCGAATATAACACCCCGTGAAGATAGGGTCGCATACCATTCATCCACCTGTTGGGTGACGATGGTGATAATGAGATTAGTGGGTTGGGCGATAAAGTTGCCCTTCGATATCTCTGATACTTGGCATATCCCCAAAAGGGCGCTGTCTGTTAGGCGATAGATACGGCAGGTGGTTTGGTCTAGCCAGAGGGTTAATTTGAGTAGATTCTCATAAAAATTAATACTCATAGCAAGGTTTTGCGTGTAGATAAAAGTGATTTGGCTATCTATTGGTGGATTACTCATGACTTGCACATCCTCACAAAATTGTGTAAAACCAATATAACCAAAAGGAGCAGAAAATGCGAATTGTGATGTTTTCGATTAATCCGTTATTTGCAGGGATGGTGATGGGTGGTGCGCCCAAGCATTTGCAAAGTGTGGCAATTCATTTGGGGGGATTGGGGCATGAGGTGACGGTGCTATGCACACGGATTGCCGAGTCGAATGTGCCGTTTTATTGGCATGAGCGTGTGCGTGTGTTGCCGATATTGCGGTTTCATCAACCGTTTCCACAACCATACGGGGTGACGGCGCATGATATGGCAACGATTTTGGATGATATGGGTGAATATCTCGCTACGGCAGACCGTTTTTATATGCACGATGGCGAGTTTTTATTCCCGTTTGCCTATCAACATATCCCAACGGTGGTATCGTTGCGCGATAATGTGTATCCAGAGACGATTTTGGGCGGATTTTTGGCACAGGCGCATAAACTCATCCTCATTTCTGAGTATTCATACAAATATTATCAGCAGACTGTAGGGCGTTTTTTCCCTGAATATGACCAACGGGCGGTGGTCATTCATAACGGGGTAGACTGGTCAAAATTCACGTATACCCCGCCGAAAGAAATTTTGGATTATCTGCCGATTCAGCTCAACGGTCAGCCGATTGTGTTGCATCCGCACCGCCCAGAAGCAACCAAAGGGATTTATCAGACAATAGCGGTGGTGGATTTGCTGGTGAATCAACACGGTATGAGTGACCTTATTGCGCTTGCACCGCAGTGGATGGAGCATCAGCTCACACCAGAATTGGGCGAATTTTATGCCGATATAGAGGCAGAAATTCATCGGCGCGGGTTGGAGAAAAATTTTGTGTTTCATGGATGGATTCCACAGCCATTGATGCCTCAATATTATAGTTTGGGGAGTGTGACACTCTCGTTGGGGAGTTTTCCAGAATCGTTTGGCAATGCCGTTTATGAATCTTTGGGGTGTGGCACGCCATCGGTGGTGGCACGGATTGCGACACATCGTGAATTGTTGCCAGAAAACCTGATTGATAAGGTGGATTATGACGATGCGGTGGGGGCGGCGGAAAAAACGGCGCAGATTATCCGCGAAAAATGGCGCACCAGCCAAGCCACAATGGAGTATATCCACACGCATTATTCGACAGAACGGCAATTAAGCGCGTATGCCGATGCGATTCTCAATGCAGAAGTAGTCGCGCCAATGCGCTATCGTTACCAGAAATTAGATGAAAATACGCGCTATGGGTTGCCTGTATGGTGTTATCTGACGGATAAAGGGGTGTATAACGACTTTTGGGCGACCTATCACCCGATGGGCATGTTAGAAACGGTGATGCGTGAGTATCCAGACGGCTTCAGTAGCGCACAGGCACAATTGGCGGGTGTGTCTGCTGATGTGATAGAGACAGCGTATCGAGATGGATTTTTAGCCCCCATGAGGTGATTCAGTGGATGGTCAAAAACGATATAAAATTCGTATAGTCTTTAAAATTAATGATGTGATGGGTGATGAAGAACGGGTGATAGATGTTGATGGAGGGGTGAACTTGCGCCGTGTATTATTGCGCGAGGGGATGTCTCCGTATGCACCGATTCCGCAACGGCTTAATTGTGGGGGTAGGGGGATATGTGCTACTTGTGGGGTGTGGATAGAAGCGGGCGAACCAGCGCCTACTCATTGGCACGATAAAATTGGGAACCGGTTTCGGTATCCCCGATTATCGTGTCAGGTGACAGTTGAAAATGATATGACCGTGAGACTTATCCCAGAAAAGTGGGTTTGGGGGAGAAGGAAGCCAAAACGCCAATCTTTTTCTAATCTAAAAAGTGGATAATGTGCATAAGTGAGATTTTATGCACACGATGCGTCTATATTGATGTGAATTGTATATTGTATCAACAGAGGATAAACATCAGTGAAAATAACTGTTCATCATGAGCCAAACAGTTTTGAGATATTGCGTCCAGACTGGAATGATTTGGTGCGCCATAGTGGGGCAAATACACCATTTAGCACATGGGAATTTTTGGCGACATGGTGGGATGTGTATGGTGCGGGCGAGTTGTGGCTTATCTCTGTTCGTGACGATGCCGATAATCTTATCGGGCTTGCACCTCTATTCATGAATGCCGATAGGGTGCTGTGTAGTATTGGCGGGTTGGATGTGACCGATTATTGTGATTTTATCATCCATACAGACTATACCAAACCTGTCTATGATGCGATTGCCGATTTTTTGATGACGCACAAAGCCGATTTTTCGGGGCTATCTGTTTATAATTTAGCGCCCAATTCGCTCACATTGAGTTTATTTTGTGAGGCATTAGAGGGGTATGAGTTTAAGGTCACGCGAGAACAAGTCGAAGTGACCCCGCAAATTACCTTGCCCGCCACGATGGAGGGGTATTATGAAGCATTGGATAAAAAGCAACGTGGCGAATTGCGCCGAAAGATGCGTCGTGCCGAAGCGGGTATTGACGAAAAAGTTGATTGGTATGTGGTGGGCGCAGAGCATGATTTGAGTGCGGAAACCCAGAAATTTTTTGCGCTGATGGCATCAAGTAGCCCCAATAAAGCCGAATTTTTGCAAAATCCACAGCATAAAGCCTTTTTTGAGGCATTGATTCCGCGGATGCTTCCCACTGGTTGGTTACAATTGGCATTTTTGCGGGTGGATGAAGAAGTCGCGGCAAGCTATTTTAACTTTGATTATGACCAAAAAATCTGGGTCTATAACTCTGGATTGACGTATAAATCTGGGTCTTTAAGTGTCGGGATTGTGTTATTGGTGTATTTGATAGACGATTCTATTCAACGGGGTTATACTATATTTGACTTTTTGCGTGGCAACGAAAATTATAAATACCGCATGGGTGGTGTGGATGTGCCACTGTATCAATTGGATGCGAAAAATTAGTAGTAGGTGTATTGTATGAGTATCAGACGAGTGGTGATATTGAGTGTGCATACAAGTCCGCTTGCCCCATTGGGTGGCAAAAAGACGGGTGGTATGAATGTTTATGTGCGCGAATTGGCAGAGACGTTGGGCGCACAGGGCATTGAGGTGGATATTTATACGCGCAAATCTGCGCCAGACCAGCCAGAAGTGGATGTATCGCTTGGGGCAAATGTGCGTGTGATTCATGTGCCGTGTGGTCCTGCACAAATATTAGACCCCGATGCAGTGTATCCCTATTTATCGCAATTCACGGCGGGGATGTTTGCGTTTATCGCCAAAGACCCTGTGGTGTATGACATCATTTATAGCCATTATTGGTTGAGTGGGTGGGTGGCAAATAAACTCAAAGAGGTGTGGAATATCCCGATTGTGCAGATGTTTCATACATTGGGTCACATGAAAAATCGAATTAGCGCGGTAAAATCGGCGTTACCCGATGTGAGGATTGGTACAGAACGACAAATTGTGGATTGGGCAGATGTGATTATTGTCGCCACACCTGCCGAATATAACCAGTTATTGTGGTTGTATCATGCCGATAGGCGCAAGATTGCCATTATTCCCCCTGGTGTCAGAAGTGAGATGTTTAAGCCGATTCCGCAAGCGGTGGCACGCCGACATTTGGGGATGGATGAGACGTGCCAATTATTGTTGTTTGTGGGTCGAATTGAACCCCTAAAGGCGGTGGATACCATTTTGGAGGCATTGTCGCTCATCAAAAATAATCAACCAGAAGCACTTGATAATGTGTGTTTTGCGGTGGTGGGGGGAAATCCACAAGAACCAGATGGTGAATTGGAACGGCTCATGATTATGGTTGGGCAACTGGGTTTGGGGTGTGTAGTGGAATTTTTAGGGGCAAAGTCGCATGAATTGTTGCCCTATTATTATTCCTCTGCGACTGCGGTGATTATGCCATCCGATTATGAATCGTTTGGGATGGTGGCGCTCGAAGCGATGGCATCTGGCACGCCTGTGATTGCCTCTGAAGTTGGTGGGTTGGCATTTTTGGTGCAAGATGGCAAGACAGGTTATCTTGTGCCTGTGCGTGACCCACAAGCGTTATCTGAGTCCATTTTGGCGCTGGTGACAGATGGGGATAATCGGAGACGGATGGGCGAAAATGCGACGCATCTCGCCCGTCAATATGATTGGTCTGCCATTGCTGACCAATTATTGCAATTATTTAACGACCAAATTCGGCGCAATGTGCCGATGGTGGTTAGCCTCCGTAAGAATTTTGGGTATCTGCCACCGTTGCATTGATATAGGGGTCATTTTCGGTGAGTTCGATGGCAATCGTTTCGTCCATGATGGTTTGTCCTTTGTGATATAACACATCGTTGAACCCGTCATACCGATAACGCCGATTGACCCAGCCGTATAAGTTGTGGAAAAAGACCACATTAAATTGCACCGCTTCATCTTCTGCGATGATTTTTTCGTCAATCACCCAAACAGGGGCATATTGGCTGAGGTGGGGAATGGTTTTGGCATCCCGTTTGTTGAGAAGTTCTGTTTTGAAGTCCATATCGCAAGACATCCTTTGAATTCATCGTCTAAACCACATACAATATATTGTAACGGCTTTGCTAGGTTTTGTACAAGTTGTCTTAGGATATAAATTATGAAACGGGTACTGTGGTTTATTGTGATGATGATTTTGCTCATGTCCTCATCCCCAAATTTGGCGCAAACGCCAACGGCATGGGAGATATTGGGTATTTTGAATGATGCGCGTTTGGGAAGTGGTCTTGTGCCACTGGCGATGAATAGCCAATTGACCAGCGCGGCACAACGGCATAGCGATGATATGGCAACGCAGGATGCGCTGTTTCATCAGGGGAGCGATGAGACATGGTTTTGGGATAGGGTTAATGCAACGGGCTATCCATTGGTCAATGGTGCAGAGAATGTCCTCTATCGGTTTGATACCAGTGGGATGGGGGCGTATGAACAGTGGCGCAATAGCCAAGACCACAATGCCAATATGATGAGTGTGTTATATGTTGAGGTGGGCATTGCTTATACCTTTAATGCGACTTCTGGGCGGTATTATATGACGATGGTGTTGGGGTCACGGATAGATTTTCTGCCACCCACACCCACACCTGCCCCGTTGTCAACGATAACCGCTATCCCCACGATTACCCCAATGCCGACTATCACGCCTATTTTGCCAACCCATACACCCGCGCCACTATTGCCCACCCCCACATTGCCACCGACATTTTCGGCATTGGCGACATGGACACCTGTCCCTACGATTCCGCCATTGCCGACTAATACACCTGTTCCTGTTTGGCAACGGGCGGGATTTTTGGCGTTGCAAAATTGGTTGCCTCGCCGTGTGGTGGCGTTGTGGCAAGTCCCAACACCCACGCCAACCCCGCCAGCCGTTCCGCCGACGTGGACACCGTATCCAACCCTCACACCGTATCCGACCAATACCCCGCGTCCGATGGATTTGTTGCTGGTGTATAACTACGATAGCTTTACGCTCATCAATGTGGCTGATAGACCACTTTATATTGATGGCATATCGTTTTATAGCCCCTCTGGAGAGATGTTTGGGCAGGTGTGGGATAACGGCTTTTTAACTGCGCCACTCAATGCGTTCCCTAGCGGGGATTGTTTGCAGGCGTGGAATCGGGAATATGACCAGTTGCTCAAGCCCGATATGTGTAGCTATCGTCATTCGTGGATGAGGCTCACCAATGAGCAGACATTCTGGCGAAATAGCGACACTTTTGATGTGTATCAGTGGGAAAATCGGATAGCAAGCTGTTTGGTCAGTACGGGGCAGTGTTTGGTCAATTTGGATGACAGACTCGCATTGCCAACGGCTATGCCGCAGGTGAATACACAGAATCAGAATAATAACACGACCAATAATACCAATCAGAACTCGGCTAATGTGCCTGCGAATCCAACCGCAAATAGTCCTGTGCGCGGGGTAGCAGATGTGCGCTTGGTTTATTCTGCCGAGTCGTTTTCGCTTATCAATACGGCGGGGCGTAATTTGAATTTGTCTGGATTGGGATTTGCAGGTGAAGGCGGGTTGATGAGCATTAGCGAGTGGGATAATGGGTATTTAAGCCGTCCATTGGGCAATTTTCCGAGTGGGGATTGTATTCAGGCGTGGCAGATTGGGGTGCAAAATCAACCTGTAAAGCCGAATGAATGTATATGGCGACATGCCTATCTTACAGTAGCCGATTATCGGATGTTCTGGTCGCTGGGGAGCGCGTTCACCGTTAGTCAGGGTGGGACTGTGTTGGCGACATGCCGTGTATCGGCGGGGGTATGCGATTTTAATCTGCCATGATAGCGGACGCGTAGAAGCAGAGGACGCGCAGAAGTGCGTCCGTACTGGCACAGAGGTGATGTAAATGACATTTTGGTGATGGTGCATAGCTAATCGTTTTAGTAATGCACCATTTTTGTGCAGACTAACGATAGAAATTGTGAAATAGTAGACGGATAATAGTCATCTATTCGTTTTGGTAACCTACATAACACAAAGGATTTTCGATGAAAACGGGCATAAAGAAGGTCGTTTTGGCATATAGTGGCGGTTTGGATACATCGGTCATTGTGCCGTGGCTCCGCAACAATTATGACGGGTGCGAGGTGATTTGTTTCTGTGCCGATTTGGGGCAGGAAGAAGAACTCGAAGGACTCGAAGAAAAAGCCATTAAATCGGGCGCGAGCAAGCTGTATATCCGCGATTTGCGCGAGGAATTTTTGCGCGATTTTGTGTTCCCTACCATGCAAGCGGGTGCGATATATGAACGGGAATATTTGCTAGGGACATCGTTTGCGCGTCCCCTGATTGCCAAGCACTTGGTCGAAATTGCCGAAATTGAAGGCGCGGATGCGGTAGCGCATGGGTGTACGGGCAAAGGCAACGACCAAGTACGGTTTGAATTGACCGTGATGGCACTGAATCCCAAGCTAAAAATTATCGCCCCATGGCGCGAGTGGGATATTCGCAGTCGGCAGGATGCGCTGGCATACGCACTGGAATTTAATGTACCTGTGTCTGCTACCGAAAAATCTATTTATAGCCGTGACCGCAATATTTTCCATTTGAGCCATGAGGGGGGATTGCTAGAAGACCCGTGGAATGAGCCAGAAAGTGCCATGTTTACGTTGACCGTAGACCCAGAAAAAGCCCCAGATGAACCCGAATATGTGGAAATTGGCTTTGAGAAAGGTGTACCAGTGAGCGTAAATGGTCAGAATTTAGACCCCATAACCTTGTATCAGGTATTAAATAAATTGGCGGGCAAACACGGCGTTGGGCGTGCCGATATTGTCGAAAATCGGCTGGTGGGCATGAAAAGCCATGGGGTATACGAAACACCTGCTGGGACATTGTTGCATCGGGCGCATCAGGCACTAGAGAGTATGTGCTTGGATAAACACACCATGCACTATAAAGATTTTGTGGCGGTGAAATATGCGGAACTGGTTTATAACGGCATGTGGTATACCCGCCTGCGTGAAGCGTTGGATGCGTTCATCCAGATTACACAAGAATTGGTGACGGGGGTTGTGCGGATGAAATTGTATAAGGGCAATAGCATCATCGCGGGGCGTAAGAGTCCGTTTAGCCTGTATCGTGAAGATTATGCGTCATTTGGCGAAGAAGATGTGTATAACCAAAAAGATGCAGAAGGCTTTATTGCCTTATTTGGCTTGCCGATGAAGGTGGAGGCGTTGCTGAATATTGATGGTGGCGGGGTGAGTCGGTATCGCAAGCCCGATTATAGCCGATTTAAGCGGGATTAATGGAACAACTATTTTGAATTCAAAAGATTTTAAAATTTCAATGGATAAGCATTTTCAAGTCAATTATCAGCTTAAAGCACCCCTATCCCTCCAGCCCCCTTATCCCCACTGCGTGG
>DAOTUO010000108.1:0-24292 GCA_034436595.1 Anaerolineae bacterium
GGGTCGGCACACTCGCAGTCTGTGTACCCGCTACAGATATTTCAACTTGTGTGTTAAATGCCAGCGCGGTATTGGTGGCAGATACAGATTGGTCTAGGTTGAGGGTTGCTTCGGATGTATCACCACCACACGCAACTAACAAACCAATAAGCAACATCAGCCCAAAAATCAGGTTTAATTTATGATTCATCTTCACATCCTATGATTACAAGAAGTCATTGTATTTACATCTATAAAGATAACACGCGTTTTGTGGATTGTCAAAGAAAAATGAGGTCAACTGTGTTACACTATTCAAAAAGGTGAGGATTTTGGCACATGGCACTGGCAATTCAACCACGCATGACGGTTATCGAATTTGACGCATGGGCAAGCGAACAATTTGACCATAACTACGAATTTATTGGGGGGGAGGTGGTCGAGGTGGTATCCAATTCGCTCGCATCACGGGTGAGGTTCAAAATTGGCGGGTTTTTATTCGCCTATCTGCAAGCGCATCCGATTGGTGAAGCCACAACTGCCGATGGTGGCTATATGGTCAATGGAGAACGCTATATCCCCGATATTGGCTTCATCCGCAATGAAAAATTAGTGGGGAAAAAAGATAGTGCCTATTACCCAATCGCGCCAGATTTGGCGGTGGAGGTCATATCAAACCCCAATAATCACCAAGAAATGCGGGATTTGCGCGTCAAATTAGTCAATTATCTGGGAGCAGGGACAGTCGTTTGGGTGATAGACCCCTATGCTCGCACAGGCGAAATTTATACGCCTAATCAGCCAATTCAGATTATAGATGAAGATGGAATGCTCAATGGGGGCGCGGTATTGCCCAATTTTTGGGTGGCACGCAAAGATATTTTTCCGCCTAGTGATGCCAAACCCGCTTCCTAAAGGCAGTGATGCCAAAGGTGATGGCGAATAGGGTCGTGACCACCAGCACAATCGCAGGGGCGGCGGCAATATGCAAATGCCACGCCACATAAATCCCCAATACCCCGCAAATGCTCGCAATCAGCGCCGAGAGCATCGCCATTGTATGCAAGCGATGGGTCATCAATTGGGCTGTTGCCGCAGGCGTGATGAGCATCGCCAACATTAACACCACCCCCACCGCTTGCAGATTTGCCACAATCGTCACTGCCACCAATATCAGCAGGAGCAATTGCAATCCGCCAGACGGCAATTTGAGCGCGTGCGCCAAGCCACTATCAAAACTCACCACCAATAATTCTTTGAAAAATAGGATGATGGTGCCAATCACTACCACCGTGCTAATAATCATAATCCACAAATCGGATTCGGTGATGCCAAAAATATCCCCAAACAAAATGTGTGTGAGGTCGCGTTGATAGGCACGCGGGTCGGTGCTGATAATAGCAATGCCCAGTGCGAACATCGCCACAAAAATAATGCCGATGGCGGTATCTTCTTTGAGCCGATTTTTTTGTGTGAGCCAATTGATGAGTACCGCAGAAAATATCCCCGCACTTAATCCACCAATAAATAGGCGCACATCTTCATTGGCGATACTGCTCAAAATAGGCAATGCCGATGCGCCTGTGCCATAAATATAGGCAATTGCCACCCCTGGCAGGATGCTATGTGCGAGTGCATCGCCAAAAAATGACATGCCACGCACCACCACAAACGCGCCAACCACCCCACTGGTCAAACCAGCGAGGATTGCGGCAAAAATCGCCTCGCGCATGAATTCATACTGCAACGGGGCGATAAAAATCTCTTCTAATGTCATGAGTTATCTCAATTTATGCGATGGGTTCTTCTAGCACCATCGTAGACTGACCATTATGCTCAAATATACCTACACGGTTGCCATAGGCACGGCGCAAAATATCGGGGACAAATACATCTTGGGGCGCACCATCGGCAATGAGGTGGCAATTCACCACCAACACACGGTCAAAACGGGTGCTGGCGAGTGCGAGGTCATGCGTGGCTATCAGCATCGTAATGCCATTTGCCTGCAATGCGTCTAGCGTGGCTAATATTTCGGCTTCTGCGCCCACATCTACCCCATTAAACGGTTCATCGAGGAGCAGGACATCCGTCTCTTGCGCTAAGGCACGGGCGATAAAAACGCGCCGTTTTTGCCCACCGCTGAGCTGACCAATTTGCCGCTTAGCAAATTCACGCATCCCCACTTGGTCAAGTGCCATATGAACAATCTGGCGGTCATGCTTACTCGGCATTTTGAACCAGCCAATTTTTTTCACACGCCCCATCATCACCACATCTTCAACAGTGGCGGGAAATGACCAGTCTATGGTCTCTTGTTGTGGCACATACCCAAATAATTTATGGCTGGTGCGACAATCCTCACCATGTATGGAAACATACCCCGTCTGATGTGGTATCATCCCCACCAACGCCTTAAATAAGGTGCTTTTGCCCGCGCCATTGGGGCCAATAAGCGCCACACGTTCCCCAACACCCAATTGAAAACTGATGTCGGATATGGCAGATTCGCCACTACGATACCCCACAGAGAGATTTTCAACTGTTAGTGCATGAATGGCATTTGAATAGGGCAGTTGTGCAATTGAAGTCATAATAACCTGCGATTAAATGATATGATGTCTCATTTATGATGACACCAAGCCTATTGAATGTCAATGGGATAAGCAGAACATATAATAATAGAGGCAAATTGGGGGATATTTCTTACATACAAAAATCGCCTTTTTACTTGACGTTAGGGGTTGTCGCCATTACAATAAAAAGTCTACGAAGATAGGTTAATATTGTGATTCCAAACCATGTTTGAGAGTTTAAGTTTACGTCTGCAAAAAACACTAGACCGCTTGGGTCGCTCTGGCAAATTGTCAGAGGCTGATGTCACTGAGGTCATGCGCGAAGTGCGTATGGCATTATTAGAGGCGGATGTCGCCTTGCCAGTTGTCAAGGATTTTGTTGGACGCATCAAAGAACGGGCAGTTGGCGCAGAAGTATCGAAGGCGCTCAAACCCGGTCAGATGGTGGTCAAAATCGTTCATGACGAATTGATAACCACACTTGGCGCGCCCGGTCGTCTCAATTTTGCTGGGAGTAGCAAACCCCATGTCATTATGCTTGTGGGGTTACAAGGCTCTGGTAAAACGACCACAGCCGCCAAACTCGCAACCTATTTGCGTAAAGATGGCAAACCACCATTCCTTGTCGCGGCAGATGTTTACCGTCCTGCGGCTGTTGACCAGTTGATGACCCTCGCCAAGCAAATAAACGTTGGTATCCATCAACAGGGAACAAATGCCCGCCCTGCCGATATATGTGAAAACGGGGTAAAAGCCGCCAAAGAAGCAGGTGCATCGGTAGTCATCCTCGATACGGCAGGTCGTCTGCAAATTGACGAGCGCCTGATGGATGAACTGCGAGAGATTAAAAAGCGCACGAATCCGGCAGAAATTTTGCTCGTCGCAGATGCCATGACGGGGCAAGAGGCGGTGAATATCGCCACTGGCTTCAACGAAAGTATTGGCATCACGGGTCTCATCCTCACCAAGATAGACGGGGATGCGCGTGGCGGTGCGGCAATTTCGATGCGGGCTGTAACCAATGTCCCAATCAAGTTTTTGGGGACATCCGAAAAGATCGATGGTTTTGAGGTTTTTCATCCAGACCGCCTCGCAGACCGTATTTTGGGCATGGGCGATGTTATGTCACTCATCGAAAAAGCGGAAGAGGCGTATGATGAAGAAGAAGCTGAGCGCCTGCAACGCAAAATGATGAAAAATCAATTTACCCTACAGGACTTTTTGGAGCAACTCCAAAAAATCCGCAAGATGGGTCCGCTTGGGCAATTGATGAGCATGATTCCGGGCGTAGATAAAATGCAGATGAAGGGGCAGTTTAACCAAGAGGATGCCGAAAAGCGCCTCAAACGGGTAGAAGCCATCATTAGTTCCATGACCATCAAAGAGCGTGAAAATCCTAAAGTCCTCAATGCCAGCCGTCGCAAGCGGATAGCAGTAGGTAGCGGGGTGGAAGTACGTGATGTGAATGATGTCATTAAGCAATTTCAGCAAATGCAATCAATGATGGGCGAATTACGCAAAGGGCGTATGCCCAATATACCGGGTTTATCTAACATCAATAAAGGCAGATAACCCCCCAACTTTAGTTTATTCGATGGTTCATTTTGCCGCTTGGCAGTTATTTTCTAGGAGAAATTTTACACATGGTTAGTATTCGTTTCGCCCGCGTTGGGCTTAAAGGTCAACCCGAATATCGCATCGTTGTCGCAGATTCACGCCGTTCACGCGGGGGGAAATATCTCGAAATTATTGGGCATCACAACCCACGTACCCGCCCTTCTACCGACATTGTAGATGAAGCCCGTGCCTTGTATTGGTTGAGCGTTGGCGCACAACCCACTGAAGCCGTGCAATCGGTTTTTAAGCGTACAGGCACATTTGCCCGTTTTGACCGCATGAAAAACGGTGAAACAGTGGAAGTTTTGGCGGCAGAAGCCAAAGCCAATTTTGTGAAGGTAGACCCACGCACAAATTACCCATCACCAGGTCCAGGTCAAGGCAAAAAAGCCCGTATCGCTGCCGCTAAACTTCTTCAACAAGAATCATAAGGTAATCTCATGTCTAAAGAACTGGTGGAATACATCGCTCAAAACTTGGTCAATGACCCGTCTCAGGTGCAACTCAAAGAAAAACGCACCAATTCGTCCGTCATCCTCGAATTACGGGTGGCAAAGTCGGATATGGGGCGTGTGATTGGCAAACAAGGGCGTGTGGCAAACGCCATCCGTTCTTTGTTGCGTGTGGTGTCTACAAAAGACGACATTCGCATCATTTTAGAAATTGATTAGGGCATATACAACACCCTAATAACGATTATCATCTATGTATGGGCGCAATCTTTCGCGTCCATACACTATCACCATCATCCTCATATAATCATATGGAAAATTCAATGACCCCCACCCCACCTCCATTTTTATTACTCGGAAAAGTTTTGCGTCCTCATGGGATTCGCGGTGAATTGCGTGTGCAACTCATGACCGATTATCCAGAACGCATCACCAAACTCAGCAAAGTCGCTCTGGGCGATTCACCAGAGACCACCAAAGCCAAATACCATACGGTAGAATTTATGCGCCTGCACCAAAATTATGGCTTGCTCAAACTGCTCGGCGTAGATGACCGCAATGCCGCCGATTTATTCCGTGAATTATTCGTCATGGTCAAAACAGCCGATGCTGTGCCACTCGCAGACGATGAAGTGTATTTGTATCAGCTTATCGGCATGACTATTAAAACAGAAGATGGCGAAATACTCGGCACATTAACCGATGTACTAGAAACAGGCGCAAATGATGTGTATATCATTAAAGGCGGTGTGCATGGCGAAATTCTCATCCCTGTTATACCCAGTGTAGTCCTCAAAACCGACACCGATACCAATACCATCACGGTACGGTTGCCAGAGGGGTTATTGGGCGGTATCTCTGATGAAGATGCGCGTGATTAATATTTTGCAAAAATAATTTTTCTCTCTATAATCAATTCATCAGATTGATATAAAAAAGGGGAAATTAGATATGGCTTATCCACCACCACAGCAAAATCAGCCACCTTATCATCAACCGCCGTATGATCAGTCACCACCTTATGGCTATCCACCACAATACCCCTATCAACAACCACCACAAAAAAACAATAGCGGGGTTATCATCGCGTTATTGTTGGTGGTGATAGTGGTTGCTGGCGGGATGGTTGGTTTTGTGTTGCTTGGAAATGCGGGGAAATGTGTTTCTAGCGAATTAGTTGGGACATGGCGCGAAACTACTGGCTTAGAAACCTTGTACATTACATCAAGCACAATCAGAGCAGAAGGTAGTGGATTGGTCATCTCTGGGTCATATACATGCAGTGGCAACACCATTATGTGGACACTTAGCAATGGACAAACCACAACGCTTGACGTTATAGAAAAATCGGGATTAACCATGCAACTCAAAAACGCATTTGGCATGACCTCAAATTATCGCAAACAGTGAGAATCGAATATGAATGAGCGATATTATTGGCTAGGATTTAATCTCATCTCCAGCATGGGAGTTAAACGCATCGAACACCTTATCGCTCAATTTGGCACACTCCAGCATGTATGGAACGCCGATGAAAAATCACTCAAAAGTGCCAAATTAGCCGATAAATTCATCGAAAAATTGCTATCACAACGCAAAATGCTCAATTTGCAAGCCGAATATGATAAGCTAAACAAATTGAATATTCAGTTTGTCATATTTTCTGATGACGATTACCCCACCAGACTCCGTAATATCCCAGACCCACCACCTGCATTGTATATACGTGGGGATTTACTCCCAAAAGATAGCAAGGCGCTCGCCGTTGTAGGGACGCGCAAATGTACCCGTTATGGGCGAGATGTGAGCGCCGAATTATCTGAGCAACTTGCAAAAAATGGCGTAACTATTATCAGTGGCTTGGCAGAAGGCATAGACGCATCGGCGCATCAGGGCGCGTTAAAAGGGGGTGGGCGCACCCTCGCCATTTGTGGCTGTGGATTAGACCGTGTGTATCCCGCACAACACACCGCCCTCGCCAAAAAAATTGCCGAAAATGGGGCGCTTATCAGCGAATTTTCGCTTGGGACACCGCCTATAGGCGAAAATTTTCCGCGTCGCAATCGCATTATCAGTGGGTTATCACTCGGCGTATTGGTCATAGAAGCACCAGAAAAAAGTGGCGCACTCATCACCGCCAGCGTTGCCGCCGAACAAGGGCGCGAGGTATTTGTAATTCCCGGAAATATCACCAATAATGTGGCATCTGGGACAAATAAATTGTTGCAAGATGGTGCAAAATTGGTCACATCGGCAAAAGATATTCTGGATGAACTCAATCTGGAACATACGATTTTGCAAACACGCATCAAAACAGAGTCGTTTGTTCCCTCGTCCGATGAAGAGGCATTGATACTCAAATTTATCAGCACAGACCCCACCCATATTGATGATATTATCCGCCAAACAGGGCTAAATAGTTCAGAAGTCATGGGGTTATTGACTATTTTAGAATTAAAAGGGCTTGCACAATCTGCGGGATACATGCAATATAGCCTCGTAACGTAACGGATTTAGCCATTTATCGGCTACGAGGTTAGTATATGACAGATAATTTATATGCACTTGTGTTGGCGGGTGGTGGTGGTACACGCCTGTGGCCCATGAGCCGAAAAGATACTCCCAAGCAATTGCTCCCGTTGGTGGATAATCGGACGATGTTCCGCACCAGTGTAGACCGCATCGGCAAAATTTTGCCACCAGAACGTATTTGTATCGTCACTGGCGAAGATTATGTCGAGCGCATGAGGGCAGAAGTACCACAAATTCCCAAAGAAAATTTCTTTGTAGAGCCAGATGGTCGCAACAGCGCCCCTGCCGCCGCCTTTGGCATTTGGATGATTCACCAGCGCAATCCAGATGCGGCAGTTGTTTTGCTCACCGCCGACCATCATATTGTCAAAGAAAGTTATTTTTGCGAAGCGATTGTGTCTGCGTATGAACTCGCGCAAGAGGGGTATATCACCACATTAGGCATTTCGCCCACCTACCCCGCCACTGGCTTTGGGTATATTCAGCAGGGCGATATTATCCGCAAGATGAACGGGTTTACCAGCTATCATGCACTCAGATTTACCGAAAAACCCGATTTAATTGCCGCCACCGATTTTGTCGCCTCTGGACAATATAGCTGGAATAGTGGTATGTTCATTTGGACGACTAAACGTGCCAAAGAAGAATTTTTGGCTCAACAACCCACCATGTTCAATTTATTTGAGCAGTTTACACCACATATCGGGACAGATAATTATAAGAGTGCCTTGAATACCCTCTGGGAAAAAATGCCGTCTATTTCGATAGACTATGCCATCATGGAAGGTGCAAAGCAGATGGCAGTTATCCCCGCCGATATTGGCTGGAGTGATGTGGGCAGTTGGGCATCGCTGTTTGAGGTGCATAAAAGCGATAAGTTTGGGAATGTGTTCAAAAGTCATAACCCAGACCGCGTTATCCTCGACACACATCATACAATGGTCTATAGTGACCGCATGATTGTCACCATTGGGGTACATGATTTAATCGTTGTAGATGCAGGTGATGTGTTGTTTGTTTGCCATAAAGACCGTTCTCAAGATGTTAGAGAAGTAGTTAACCACTTGCGCTCTAGCAAAAAACATGATTATCTTTAAGAACAACACATTTTTATATAGTCTAGTTTAATAAGGAAATTAAAAATGAGCGAAGCCACACCACAAATCTATTGCGTCAAATGTAAAGAAAAACGTGATGCCATTGAGACAGAACCCGTATTCACCAAAAATGGCACCCCCGCTCTAAAAGGCAAGTGTTCTGTTTGTGGGACAACCCTGTTTCGGATGGGTGCAACACCTGCCCATGCGGGCATGGAAAAACCTGTCATCGAAAAAAGTGAAAAAACAACAAAGGGGAGCAAATCTCCTAAAAAGGGCGAAGAGAATTAAGAATGAGTGAAGCTATGCAACAAGTCTATTGCGTCAAATGCAGAGAAAAGCGCGATGTCATCGAGCCAGAAGCGGTCTTTACCAAGAACGGCACACCCGCCCTACGGGGTAAGTGTGCCGTTTGCGGAACGACTCTGTTTCGGATGGGTGCAACACCCGCCCATGAGGGCATGGAAAAGCCTGTCATCGAAAAAAGCGAAAAATCGGCAGAGAGTCCCAAATCATCTAAGACCAAAGAAGCCAGCAAATCCCCCAAAAAGGGCAAAGAGAAGGGTAAATCTGCCTCTGCGCCAAAAAAACGGGGTAAGACACCTAAAAACAAATTGGTGATTGTAGAATCGCCTGCCAAAGCCCGTACCATCAGCAATTATCTGGGCAAGGAATTTGTTGTGGTCGCCTCTAAGGGGCATGTGCGCGATTTATTGGTCACACAGCTTTCGGTAGATGTCGAACACGACTTTGAGCCAAAATATCGTGTTCCCAACGAAAAGCGCGATGATGTCAAACAACTCAAACGCGAAGTAGACAATGCCAGCCAAATTTATCTGGCGACAGATGCCGACCGTGAAGGCGAAGCGATTGCATGGCATCTGATTCATGCCACCGATATGGACGAAAGCAAAGTGGAACGGGTGATTTTTCATGAAATCACACCCAACGCCATTCAAGAGGCATTTACACATCCGCGCCCACTCGATATGTCACTGGTCAATGCCTATCAAGCCCGCCGTGTCCTAGACCGTCTGGTGGGGTATAACATCAGTGAATTATTATGGGATAGGGTACGAAATCGGTTATCGGCGGGGCGCGTGCAGAGCGTGGCAGTCCGCCTATTGGTAGACCGTGAGCGCGAAATAGAGGCATTTGTACCAGATGAATATTGGACACTCGATGCCAGAGTGCAAAAACAATCGTCCGATAATCGTCAAATCGTTATTCGACTGGTCAAAATCAACGATACCGATGTGGCATTCAAAGCCGAAGGTGCTGTCAAAGCCCATTTGGATATACTCGAAAAAAGTCAGTATGCCGTGGAAGATGTCAAACGTGGCACACGCAAACGTCGCCCCTCTGCCCCATTTACCACCAGTACCCTGCAACAAGAGGCATCGCGTCGGCTGGGTTTTAATGCCATGCGGACAATGCGTACCGCCCAACAACTCTATGAAGGGATTGATTTGGGCGCAGAAGGCACAGCAGGTCTGATTACCTATATGCGTACCGATAGCACCAATGTTGCGCTTCAGGCGCAAGAAGAAGCACGGGATTATATTGTCAATCGGTTTAGCAAAGAATTTGTGCCAGATGAATTGCCAAAATATAAGACCAAAGCCAAAGGCGCACAAGAGGCGCATGAAGCTATCCGCCCCACCACTATCACCCGCTTGCCCAACAGTGTTGCGACATTTTTGAGCCGTGACCAACTCAAGCTCTATAAGCTCATTTGGGAACGGTTTATCGCCAGTCAAATGGCAAATGCCGTCTATGATACATTGCGGATAGAAGTACGCGCGGGAGTAAATCCCCCACTGCCCTATTTATTCCGTGTATCAGGTAGTGTGGTCAAATTTCAGGGATTCTTGGCAATTTATGAAGAAGCGCGTGATGAAGATGTCCCAACCGATGAAGATGAAGGGCGCATTTTGCCAGAAGTCGCCATTGGTGAGGTCTTAACACTCATTCAATTGATGCCAGAGCAACATTTTACCCAAGCCCCACCCCGCTTTACCGAAGCAAGTCTGGTGCAATCGCTTGAAGAACACGGTATTGGTCGTCCAAGCACCTATGCACCAACGCTAAAAGTGATTCAAGAGCGCGAATATGTCGAAAAACAAGACAAGCGCCTTATCCCCACAGAGACAGGCAAATTGGTCAATGACCTGCTGGTGCAATATTTTGCCAACGTGGTCAATTATCAATTCACCGCCCACATGGAAGAAGAGTTAGACGATATAGCCGAAGGCAATATGCAATGGCGACCAATGATACGCGATTTTTATACGCCGTTTGAAGCCCAATTGCAACATGCCCGCCAAAATATGCCCCAAATGCGCCAAGATGATTATATCGGGCGTACTTGCCCATCGTGCGAGACAGGGCAATTGCAAACCAAACACGGGCGTTGGGGAAAATTCATCGGGTGCGATAATTATCCCGAATGTGGATATACCGAAGCGTATATTGAACTGACCGGGGTGAGTTGCCCCAAATGTGGCACAGAAAACGGCGGAGAACTGATTGTTCGCAAAACCAAGCGTGGACGCATTTTCTATGGTTGCACACGCTATCCAGAATGTGATTTTTCGGCGTGGAAACTCCCTAATCAAGAAAAAGTATCATCCAATAAGGGTGATGACGAACAAAACGAAGATGAACCTATCGCCAGCCATTATTAGGAAGCGCGGGGGGAAATTAGTACCCCCTGCTACCAATTTTTGACATGGGGGAAATTAGTGGGTAACATCAAATTCATAAATTTTTTTGGCAGATTTGCCACATATCTTGTACAATACACATCAAGCGCGTGTGAAATTTAACCAACGAAAGGCATCACTCATGGCAGATGATTTCGACATGGATGACGAATTAGACGACTTAGAAGAAGAAACACCTAAAAAGAAAGCCACAAAAGCCCCTAAAAAGGCAAAGAAGGCAAAAGCCAAGCCAGTCAGTGATAAACCAAAAGCACCCCTGCCAACACGGGTGCGTAATTGGATTATGGATACATATAACGGGTTGTTCAAAATTGTGATTGAACCCCAATTGCCCAAATATCGTGTCTTGTTGTGGATGATTTTATCGTTCCTCTTCGGCATGTTTTGGGCATATAATATCGCCTCTACGGTTTTCTTCAATGGTTCACCCAATCAATTGAACGAAGGCGCACGCGATAATTGGATTATCAATGTGGCGGGAAGCTATCAGGCAGGTATCATTAATCCAGACGATGCCAAAACCCAGCTTGCCCGTGTCGAGAACCCTTCCGCAACCATTGACCGTCTACTCGTCAATGAAAGTGTCTCTCTCCCTATCAAAACTGCCTTAGCAACCGTTAAACCATTGGCGGATGAAGTGGGCGCAGGCACATCTGCACCATCACCATCGGGCATTATTGGTGATGTCATAACATTGGTCATCAGTGGCATTTTATTCATCGCGGTGGCATGGATTATCGCCATTGCATGGGGCTTGCTCATTGGTGGGTATGTGGAACGCTTCTGGGAACGGATTCGTCCTAAATCTGAAGCAGATATTGCCCGCAACGAAGAAGCAAAACGAAATGTTGAGCAAATCCGTGAGCGCAAACGCCTAGAAGAAGAACTGCGCTCCAGCACCGTCAAAGATGTGGGCACAGTGAATTATGGCGCTCCGTTGATGCAAAAAATTGCCCCTTACACCAAAGGGCGACAATTTGATGAATCCTTTGCGATTGAAGATGCCGACGACAACTTTTTGGGCGAATGTGGTGCAACGATTGCCCACACGATGGGCGATGGACAAGAACTCTCTGCAATCGAAATATGGTTGTTCGATAAAGAGGATTTTGTCAAGACATTCACCAAGATTTTCGCCTCAGAACATGCCTATAACGATTATGCCATTCGCGCCGAATTAGAATCTCGCGTAGATGACCCAGATACCGATATAGCGGTCATCAAACCGGGTGTAACACTTGAACTCACCAGTAAAATGTTGCGGGTACAAGCCAAAGTCGCCGCCCTCACACCAGGAACAGACGGCGCATTGCCACCCAATAGCCATTTTTCGGCGCTCACCTTGCAAATGCAAGGCTGGGAGAAAAAATCGGCAACGGGCGGTGGCAATATTCCCACACCCACAAAAGCACCCGTCCCTGTAGAAGAATTTGCCCCACCACCACCACCAAAACCCGCTATGTCACCAACAGGCGCACGCCCGTTGGATGCCTATGCTATTGGACCACCACCACCCATGCCCACCAAACCACCCATGACACCAACGGGGGCGCGTCCATTAGATACCTATGAGATAGGTCCACCACCACCTATGCCCAATGCAGGTGTCACCCGTCCATCTGCGCCACCGCCGTTGCCCTTCGATGAAGAAGATGAAGATAACGACCCGTTTGGTGGCACAGGCGACTTTACCCCTATCAACGGCTAGGGAAATTCAATTAATTCAGTGTATAAAAAGCGGTGGGAAATTGTCCCATCGTTTTTTTATTTGTGAGGGAAATTGCTCTATGACCAAAATTGCCTTACTAGCCGATATTCATGGCAACTTACCAGCACTCGAAGCTGTTTTAGATGATGTGGCACAATTTCATGTGGATGCTATCGTTGTCGCGGGGGATTCAGTTAATTGTGCGCCGTTTTCTGCCCAAGTATTGGAACGCCTTGTAAAAACAGGGGTTCATCTGATGCGTGGCAATCACGAGTTTTATGTCCTAGAACATGAAACCCCTAGAGTGCCTATAGAACGCAAAGACTTCACCACACCAGTCTGGGTGAAACAGAATTTGGGCAAAAAATGGGTCACTTTTTTAGCAACATTGCCCGACACGCTTGTCCTTCATTATCCCGATGCAATCAGCGTGCGCGTGGTGCATGGCATACCCAATAATCACTTTAAAGGGATTTATCCCCATACCACACCCGAAGAAGTTTATACCATGCTGGAAAGTGTGACAGAAGAAGCGGTATTATTGGCACATACCCATTTAGCCATTAATCGGCATATTGAGATTCATGGACGTAATTGGCATCTCATCAACGGCGGATCAGTTGGGTTGCCATTGGATGGTGTGCCGAGTCGGGCAAGTTATGCCATATTAGATGGCGATTATAGCGGATGGACCCCGACCTTTCGGCGCGTGATGTACGATAATTCACGTTTATTTGAGGCGTTTGAGGAATCAGACATCGTTAGGATATGTGGGGCTACTGGGCGCATGATTATCGAAGAATTTCGCACGGGCAAGCCCTATATTTATCCTTTTGGTGTATGGGTGAAGGATGTACATGCCGATAAACCCCAATCGCTGGAATTGGCAGAAGCCTTTCTGGAATTGGATTATGACAGCATTTTGGATTATGTCCCTGTCCATTATCGGGATTTGTATCAACCCAATCCATAGTACACAATAGGCTGGTGGCAAAAATATATCGCCACCAGTTTATTATCCGCTCACGAGGTTAGTTTATTTTCTTAATTTTGAAAATTAATGTCTCGCCACTGGGGACATTAATTTTGACCTTATCACCTTTTTTACGCCCCAAAAGTGCCTTCCCGATGGGACTTTCGTGCGAGATTTTCCCCTCACGCGGGTTTGATTCTGCCGCACCAACAATCATATAGACCTCATCTTGATCTGCGCTATCCTCACGGATGGTCACTTCTGCGCCAATCCGTATTTCATCGGATGAACCATCATTCGAGATAACCACCGCATCGCGCAAAATATTCTCTAAATATTGCACACGTCCCTCTGCAAACGATTTTTGTTCGCGGGTATCGTGATAATCTGCATTTTCTTTCAAATCGCCTTCTGCTACCGCTTCTTTAAGTTTGGCGGCAAGCGCAGGTAGGCGCTCTTTAATCAATTTTTCTAATTCGCGTTCAAGTTCTTCTTTGCCTTCTTGGGTAAGATAGGTTATCTCGGACATGCTCTGTATTCCTTCCAAAAAATGTTTATCCACATAGATGATAAGCGTATCACCATCAACCAACAGATTGATAGCATTGGCAATCTCATTATGTGATACTGGGTATTTATCCATCATTTTAACGTCTTATCGCACAAATGCCAACATTACAATTTTTAGGTGTGTATATCAAAAATCGGCAGATAGGGGTATATTATAGATACGATTGTTAAATTGAAAGGACAACCCCCATGAGACGACATCACATATTACTTGGAATCGTCATTGCACTTTTGCTAGTCACTTTTTCGACACTTATCAGCGCCCAAACATCTACACCCGTTTTTCGGATAGGCGTATTGGGTAATGAACGGGGAGAACTCGCCAATGGAGCGAGACTCGCCATCACACAACTCAATGCCGTAGGGGGCGTGCGTGGGTCTGATGGCACATTCTTCCAGTTAGAAATGGTGATAGTCCCCATTGAAGCCGAAGGAGCAATCAATGATGCCATTGAAGCCCTCGCCGCCGCCCGTGTCATTGCCGTTTTGGGACCGGAGACCAGTGAACAAGTCCTGAGCGCCCTCCCCTTGTTGCAAAGCCTAAATGTACCCATCTTAACGCCTGCTGTGGGCGATACCGTGATTGCCTCAGACCAAACAGGGCTATTATTTCGCATTCGTTCTGCAGAGCGTTGGCAAGGCAATGCCCTAGCCGATTTATTTCTCAATGAAGTGCGTCTCAATGAGGTGACAACGGTGCAACTAGACCGTAGTAGCACAGGCGGACGAGTCGGTTTTTCGGTGGCACTCACCAGTGTTGCCAATGCCCCCACAGAACGCACCCTCATTTTAGATACCAATCAAGCTATTGGCGACCTTGTGGCACAAATTATGACCACACAACCCGTCTTTCTCAGCGTGTTTGGTCCACCTGCACTATCGGCACAATTTTATAATCAACTACGTGCATCGGGTTGGGTAGGGATTTATGCCTATCCACAAGCAGAATCACCAGAATTTAAGAATACTGTGGATATAGACCAGTTACAGGGCATTTTGGGGACAAATACATGGACACTCAGCAACCCCAATGCCGAAAGCATCGCATTTGTAGATACTTATATCAATGCCTATGGCGAATTACCTACTGCCATCTCTGCTGCCAGTTATGATGCCATCACCCTAATTGCCACGGCAATTGGTCAAACTGGCAATTTTGTCACCAATTTAGTCACTGTGCGCGATATTGCAGGCGTGCAAGGCATCCTCAATCCAACTGGACTCGGTGGCAACGAAATGTCTAATAATGCCGTCCTCGTGCAATTGGGTAATTTGGGTGGTAGCCAACTTTTGGCGCGATATGCAGGCACAGAACGCTTGCCACTCATTCCAACACCAACACAGGTGGTCACTGCCGTTACGCCCACCCCACAACCTACAGCAACCCTCGATGGCGTATATATCACCATCTCGGGCGCACGCCAAAATGTCCGCAGTGGTCCAGGGACAAATTATGATGTGATTGGGCAATTGCAAAATGGTGAGCAATTCCGTGTGATTGGCGCAAATAACGATTTTAGTTGGGTGGTCATCGAATATCGTGGCGCATTAGGCTGGCTCTCGACTGATATTGCCGAAGTGGTTGGCAATCGCAACACAGTCGCCATTGTCGCCGCCCCCCCAACACCCACACCAGGGGCAACATTCACACCTGCACCATTGCCATTCCCCGATATTGTCATTGTATCGGCATCGCCAACGGTTATCACTTGGAATTCCCCGACCATCGTCAATATCACCGTGCGAAATATTGGCGGGGTCAATGCGGGTCCGTTTGCGGTTGCCAGTTCATTTGAACCGGGTGCGGTATTTGCCTCATACAATTTCTCTGGATTAGGCGCTGGATTAGAACAAGTTGTCCCACTGACACCTGCCCTATCACTGGCAGGAGCAACCGGCATCTATAGCGCGATTATCATTGCCGATTTAAATAATGAGGTCAATGAAAGCACAGGTGAAAGCAATAACAACACTTTTAATTTCACCTACAAACTCGATAGACCTACCCTGCTCATCAACAGTGCAACGCTGACTACAGGTGCAAGTCTCGATTTGGAAGTGAATGCTATACCAACATTCGACATAACCTATAGTGGTGGTGGACTCAATACCACAGGCACATGCACCCCAACAACCTTCTGCATTGGGGTTTTGGGCGCTGTCAATTGGGATACATCGCATTATGACTATATCACGGCTGGAAATGGGGTCAATACCACCGCCATCGCCAATTCTGCACTTGGGATTGGCACGACATTAGGTGTGTTCACCGCAGAAGGACGACGCGCCGTTATCCGCATTGATAATATCAATCCGGGTATTTCGATTTCGTTCACCTATCGGGTGTATGGTCCCTGATAATCATCTATCACCCCAAACACGGGCAGACTCATAAACAGTCGTCTGCCCGTATGGGCTTTTTCACGGCACAGCAGTGCTACCCGGTATAAACCGTTCTCCGCGTGGAATCACAATATCTACCCATACCGCGTTATCTGCCGTCACATTGATGGTCTGCCGAAATAAGACCCGTCCATAGAGCGTACTCACAAAAATCTCGTATTCGCCTGTGCGTAATTCACCCCGCGTAAAATTCTCACCCCATGCCTCACCGCCATTCACCCTATCACCCGCATAGGTATAGGCATAATATTCGATGGTGCTATCTGTCCCTGCACGGCGTAAGCGTACAGGAATATGTTGCATGAGATTACCATTGGGGTCGGTGACTCTGCCGATAACCATGCCCGTATTGGGTTTGGGGAAAATATATAAATCGGGATTGCGCGTACTCAGGTAATTATATGGGTCATCCCCCACTCGAATTTCGAGATGCAAGTGTGCGCCATACGCGATGCCTTCTGCGCCCACCACGCCAATCCGTTCCCCTTGTGTCACAAATTGCCCTGTGACCACCTCTACACGGTCTAAATGCCCATACACGCTATAGGTTGGTTGCCATGCAGGGGCTACTATGCCATGTGCGATGATAATCACATTGCCATAATAATCGTATATGGGACCCACCAACACCGATAAATCGCTCCCCGCATAAATCACCTCACCCGCGCCGATAGCGATAATCGGTGTCCCGCGTGGGTTGGCAAAATCCGCGCCAAGATGAACTTCTAAATTGCCCAATTGGGTATCGCCATAAGAATAGGTGCGGTCTAATTCATCACTCCCGCCATTACCCGATGGGATGGGACGACCAAATAGGTAATGGTCTGTGAATAATTCTGGCGTGGGGGTAAAAGTCGCGGTGGCAGTTGGCGATGGTGTATAGGTCAACGTTGCAGTAGGGGTATGGGTAGGCGTATAGGTTAAGGTAGGGGTCAAGGTCGCGGTTGGGGTATATGTATAAGTCGCTGTAGGGGTAGCGGTACGTGTTGGAGGCGCGACAGTGGGCAATCCCTCTGCCAATTGCACCACCTCTTGGGGGGGCAATGTCACCGATAGGGATTGTTGATTTTCATCCCCAGAACAAGCCGACATCATCACCATGACAATACAAAACACTGCCATTTTATTCAAATGAAATTTCACGAAAATCTCCTGTAATAGCACCCAGACGGGTTTCTAAAATATGCGATGCCGTCTGTGGTGGCAATCCCAAATATGACAAGGCGCTGGTTATCAATGACGCTTGAGGGATAAGTCCTATCAATTCGGTGTGTGTCACCATCACCCCATGCGTGTGTGCCTCACGTCTTACCGCCTCTAAGACGATATAAAGTGATGTTTGGCGAAAATCGGTGATATTCATCGAGACTTGCGCCGTGTTATTCACCAACAAACCGAGTGCCTTCAGATAGGGCAATCCACCGCCCGATGTGCGAATGGTGGTCGCAATGGCTTTGGCGATGTTCACATCATCGGTACTCAGATAGGCATTAAACGCGATGAGCGGGTCGCGTGCACCAATCGCCACCGCGCCCGCCGTGCCTAAAATTGGTTTTCCCTCATCGGGGATACGGTCAGGGTCGGTTTTGATACTCTGCTTGAGTTGCTCATAGGGGTGACGGCGCACCTCTGCCAAATTTCGCCGTGCGGGGGATTTTGCCGCATATTCATAAAAGTACACGGGTAAATCCAATTCATCCGCCACTCTTTTGCCAAGCCGATGCGCCATAGCCACACAATCGGTCATAGTCAGATCGCGCAATGGCACAAACGGCACAACATCCATCGCCCCAATACGCGGATGCACACCCACATGATTATCCAAATTGATATGCTTTTTTGCCTCTGCAATGCCCAAAAACGCGCCATATTCAACCGCAGATGGTGTACCAGAAAATGTCACCACCGTGCGGTTGTGGTCGTGGTCACTGCTCACATCCAAAATATCCACACCAGCCGATTGAATGGCACGCACAATCGCATCAATGACATCCATCCGCCGTCCCTCACTAAAGTTGGGAATACATTCCACCAGCGCCATACTAATCTTCACCAGAGGGGCGAATGGGGTTATCTGCTAATTTTTGGAGTGTGCGTTCATCCACTTCTAGCCCGTTATAACGGTCATACATGGCGAGATTTGCCAGTTTATCCACCGCATAACGCCAACGCCGATTGCCCGTCTCTCGTAGCAATGAACGGCAATGGTCACAGCGCACAGTACGGCGTGGGCGTGGAATTCCCAATAGACGCACAACGCGCGTTTCCACTTCCAAATGCCCTACCCCACACACAGGACATTTCTGTATCACAAAGCCATTGGCATAACGGTCTACGGCGACTTGTCCGCGCCAATATAGCACCACATAGGTCAGGATAGAGAACAATGCCCCGCCTGCTAAGAGTGCCTCTATTGGCAATGGAGACGATTCTGAAATGGTCTGGTCTGATATAACGGGTGTTTGAGGTACAAGTGGCATTTCTGTGGGGTTATCCACAAGCGCAGTCACTTCTGGTGTGGATTCATCAGTCGTAGTGGGAATAGCCGTCATGGTCGGTGTTAGTGAGGCTGTTTCTGTTGGGTTAATCGTGGTCGCTATCAGAGTTTGCACCTCTGTCCCAAAAACCGCAGGTGAAATTTCGCGTTCTGTCGGTTCTGGGGATGGTGTTTCGGTATTCACCACGAATGGCACATCCAACGCCGTTACTTCTGGTGATGGCGTTTCGGTTGGCACGTCGGTATTGGTTGGTGTTGGTACATCGGTGTTGGTTGCCGTTTCAGTTGGCACATCGGTCTTGGTTGCCGTTTCGATAATAACGTCCAATGCCGTTACTTCTGGTGATGGCGTTTCGGTTGGCACATCAGTATTGGTGGCGGATGGTATAGCAGTTGGTGTTTCGGTGGCAGTCGCCGTTGGTACATCGGTATTGGTCGGTGTCTCGGTTGGCTGGTCAGTTGCTGTTTCGGTAGGTAAATCAGTCGGCGTATCCGTATATGTTGCCGTTGGCACATCGGTATTGGTGGCGGATGGTGTAGCTGTTGATGTATTGGTACTAGTCGCCGTGGATGAGGCGGTTACAGTCAGTGTGCTAGTCGCTGATGGTGTGGCACTCGGCGTATAAGTAGGGGTATAGGTGAGTGTTGGGGTTAGTGCATCATCGTATAAAATGGGCAATTGGTTAATATCCACCGTCCATAATATAACGTTGCGTGTGACCCAACCGAATCCATCTACGCCTTGGGTGGCGGTTGCGCCGTCTGGTCGTTGATTATAGGAAAAACGGATGAGTACCCATGTACCCGTTTCATCTATATTCAATGGCTCAATCACACTACCAGGGTTTAACACACCCAATGGCACAAAACCGATTCCGGGACCTGTCCGCACAAACACATTCACCCGTGCCATGACATAACTGCCCACTGGGGTGAGGGTGACAAGGCGTGGTGTCGCGGATGGTGTGAGCAAGGCGGGTGTTGGAGTCAGATTATCGGCTGTGAGGATGGGTAGCGTATCAATATCTTCCGCCCACAGCGCCAAATCTCGGCGTATCCAGCCAAATCCGCCTGCATAATTCACCAAGACCCACTGCCCCGTCTCATCGCGGTTATAGGCGGTGACACGGGCATCTCTGAGCAATGTCCCAATCGAAAGCGCCGTCTCATTGGGGGCAGACCGCACTCGTGCCGATTCTACACCAATCACACTAAATGCGGGTGTGGGTGGTGGGGATTCTTCTTGTGCCGTTGCCCAATCACCACTCGCCACAAAAACGCCAAACAGGGCGCATATAAACAGTCCAATACTCAGCCAATGGGTGCGTTTCACAGCAAACTCCGATAGTGTTGCCAAAGCCTTAATTTGTCAATGTAAAGCGCAAACGGTCTTCTATGGGTTGGTTATAGGCAAATAATTGCACCGACCACTCGCCTGCGGTAAATTCTGTGCGGTTATTTTCTAAAATAAACCAGATACACACCCCATTAAAATCACGCGGGGTCGCCCATGTATCTTGGGCGCGAATCTCTTCGCCATAATACCATGTTACTGCCAATGGCGCACCTGCGGGTAGGCTATTGGCACGCATGACGATGTATAATGCAGAAACCCCAGAAGAAAAATTTGTCCCCACATTCACAGGGCAATCGGTAGCGGGGTCAACAGCCGTTGCCACACCTAGCCGTGAGAGTTGCCCTACATTGAGGTTAAAATTATTAGCCCCACCCCGATTTTCAATCGCGTTAATATTTGACATCATATCGGGTGTGGGGACAATGCCCCCTGGCATCGGGGGATTCACATTGCGACCCGTCATAAATTCGATATATTTTTCGGCATCGCGGTCTGGTTGAGCAATTCCCAATTGAAGGTCATAGGTCGGCGTAGAACCTACCGCCAATGTCGCGCCAATCACTTGATTGAGCGCCACAATTTGCGCGAGTTCTGTCTCTTTGACAGATAATGTCGCAACCACCTCTGTCCGCCGTGTAAAAGATGCCCCACTGAGTATGGCAATTTCTTGTGCCAGCATCACCTCGTTGGCGCTCACCGTTGCGGTCATATCCACACCATCAGACGTGCCACATCCTGCCAAAAATAACCCACATACGACCAAAATAATCCAAATATGCCAATTCAATAGACCTATCCTTCACAACTATTTTGCGACATACGATAATAGTACCAAAATTAACACACATAATCAGGATAAATTTTAACCTAAAACTGGATGATTGCCCCATGCGTTCCCAACGATTGACCTTCGTTTTTCTAGCGTTCTATTTAATCTTCCTCGGTGGGAGTGCGTATTACACGCTGGTATTCCCTATACGAGTCTTTCATCACCTGCTGATGACCCTGCTCATGGGGGTATGGTATTTCCGAAAATTCCGCCGTGACGGGCTACCCCACACCCCGCTTAATCTGCCCCTATTGGCGCTGATTATCGCGTGGTCGCTATCGGCATTATTGGGCATTGAGCCACGCAATGCCATTGAAGGATTATGGTTTATGCTCCTGCATATTACTATCTTTTTTGTGCTGGTAGATTTATTTCAACGTGGGCGTGGGCGCTTGGTGATGGAAACTCAATTTTTGATGGGTGGCATTATCATTTTATTCTCTGGAATCGAAATCGCCTCCTGGTATTTGGGCTTGGGAATTTTGCCAAACACACAAATTGGCTGGATAAATGTATCACTCATACCCCTAGAACCCATTCGGCTGGCATTGGCAATGAATATCAGCACCTTGCTGGCGGGGTATATCGCGCCCCTCATTTTGCTCACCATCGGCTGGGCGCTCACTGCTCGTCGGGGCGATTATCGGCGCGTCTTGTGGGGGATGGCAGGATTGTTGATAATCATTCTTATCCTCACATTTTCGCGGGGGGGATTGGTCTCTGTTGGTGTGGGATTAGGGGCATTTTTGGTCATGCGTGTGCTGGGCAATCCACAACGCGCCAATATTGGCAAATGGGCAATTCCATTGGTGATTATGGGCGCAATTGGGTTTGTGGCGGTATTTCTGATTAGCCAAACCCGTAGCAGTGGCGACGAAATCCGTGTGGATATGTATCGGAGCGCCACCGACATTTGGCGTGATAACTTTTTTATTGGAGTGGGCATTGGCAATTATGGACGGGCATTTCGGGATTACCGCACACCAGAAATGGCACGTGACCGATTGGCTTCTGCCCACAATCTCTATTTGAACACCGCATCAGAGACGGGTATTTTGGGGGTCATGGCGGGGATATGGGTGGCGGGTGCGCTCATCATGACATGGTGGGGGGTATGGAAAAAACAAGCTACATCACCGCGCAAAATCCGCCAAGAGGCGGTTATCGCCGCATTACTCGGTGTGGGGGTGCATAGTCTGGTGGATGTGTTCACGACCACCCCATTGGTGTCGCTAATAGTGTTGCTAATCGCCTATAGCATCACCGGGCATGAAACTGTCTTATCACTCCGACCACAAGGCAAAAAAGTTCCTGCGCTGGTGGCATGTGTGGTGGCGGTTGGATACGGTATCTTTTTTATCCAAACAGACCGCGCTTATGCCGCCCATCTCGCTAGTTCGCGTGGTGGTGATGATGCGCTCCCCAACGCACAACTGGCACAATCACTCGACCCAGAACTCACCCTCTATGGGTTGCAAGTGGCCTATTTAACCGACACCATTCCCGCCTATAAGCTCATGTTGCAAACAGAACCCACATGGGATGTTGGTTGGATGAATCTGGCTTATTTATATGAGCAGGCAGGGCAATATGATAAGGCATTAGAGGCACTGTGGATTGCCCAAAGCATCAACCCACTCACAGAGGTCAATTTTAATATCGGGCGCATGGGCGAGACGTATGGCATATTGACCGATAATAACATCATTGGGCATTATGCCTTTGCAATCTATTTACAAACCGTAGAAGGCAGATTGCCCATCAGCGATTTTTGGTCACAAACCGATATCCGTCAACAATCGGTGCGGGGCTATCTAACCCGTCCAGAAGTCACACTCGATATGCGCTATCGGGTCATTTCGGCACAATTTCCAGAAGAACTCGCCAGCCTGATTCCACAAAATCCACAAACGGCTTCTGACTGGTGGGTGGTGGGAGAATATGCGCTCGCCATCGAAAACAATTTGCCAAAGGCACGCGAGGCATTTGGCACTGCTATCGCTATTGCCCCCACCAATGGCGATTATTATGCCTCACGCGCCCGTGTGGATGTGGTATTAGGTGCAGATACCACCTATGACCTCAATATTGCCACTTTGCTCGGTGTGCAATATGAATCTTTGGCTCGCATCCGTGCCAATATTGCCCGCCGTGCGGGGGATGAAGAGACCGCCCAAGCCCTCATCAAAGAAACCACCAGACGGCGTGTGGGAGGCGATTTTGCAGGGGTACTCTATCAGGGACGGTTTGGTGCATACGATTTGCCAATGGCAATGTTGCCTCCGCAATAGAGGGCTTCCATTGGTGGGCAAAAATGAGTATAATGAGGATATTATGCCCTCATAGCTCAGTGGATAGAGCGTTGCCCTCCGGAGGCAGAGGCCCAAGTTCGAGTCTTGGTGGGGGCAAAAAATTAAAGCGCCGTTGGGCGCTTTTTTATTCCTTGTGCTAAAATCAATGATAAATAAGATGATTTTAGAGGAAAGAGCCATGACATTATGGAGAACCGAAAACAAATTCATAGGATTATGTCAATAACTCATCATTAAACGTGTTTTCACCCCACCCCCAACCCCCAACCCAAAAAATTGGAGCGGGGGCTAAAACCTGCCCTAAAATGGGTTTCTCCCCCTTTCTCCACGCAGTGGGGCGTAGGGACGGCATACAAGGCTTGTCCGTAGTTGTTTTGATGGTTTTGCGTAGAAAGGGCAGGCGGTAAACCACCTGCCTGCGCCACCAAAACCCCATAAATGGGGTTGACCTACCGATTTTTAGGGTCAGTTTGGCATGGCGTAGGGGCTTGCCATGGCAAGCCCCTACGCCATACCCGTTTTTGTGATGAAAATAGGCAAAACAACCCCGTTCACGGGGTTTCAGAAGCACAGATGAGTGGTTCACCGCCCGTTGGCAGGTAACATACACGCTATTTTTATCATATTTTGCTTTTTTAACTACGGACAAGCCTTACATGCACGT